>NZ_JAAOTI010000031.1:0-110373 GCF_011297315.1 Catellatospora chokoriensis | reverse complement strand
ACCCCCGCCTGCCGCACTCTTAAAAAGAAGCGCCTTCCGGGACGTCCGGAAGGCGCGACTCTCTAAGACTTGCGGACCCGAGCACGGGCCCGGCCCGTGCCCCGCGCCCCGCGCCCCGCGCACGGTGGGCGGGGCGGGGGTGGGGGTCAGGCGGTGAGCCAGACGGTGGTGTCGGCGGGGATGTGGCCGTCCTCGTGGAGGGGGCCGCTGGACAGGAGGATGTCGCCGGTCAGGTTCAGGTCGGCCAGGTCGATGGCGCGGTCGGCGATGTTGACGACCACCACGACGCCGGGCTCGCGGCGGAAGGCCAGCACGCCTTCGGGCGCGTCCAGCCAGGTCAGCGTGCCGCCGCCGAGTGCGGGCAGCTCCTTGCGCAGGCGCAGCGCCGCGCGGTAGAAGTTCAGCGTCGAGTCCGGGTCGGACTCCTGCGCCTGCGCGGTCAGCGCCTCCCACTTCGCCGGCTGCGGCAGCCACGGCGTGCCCAGGCCGTCCGGGTTGAACCGGAAGCCCTCGGCGGCCGTGCCGCCCCAGGGCAGCGGCACCCGGCAGCCGTCGCGGCTCTCCCCGGTGCGCTTGAACGACGGGTCCTCGCGCAGCTCGTCGGGCAGGTCGAGGACCTCGTTGAGGCCCAGTTCCTCGCCGTTGTAGAGGTAGGCGGAGCCGGGCAGGGCCAGCATCAAAAGGGTGGCGGCGCGGGCCCGGCGCAGGCCGAGCTCACCGTCGCCGTAGCGGGTGACGTGGCGGAACTTGTCGTGGTTGGACAGCACCCAGGTGGTCGGGGCGCCGACCAGGGCGGCCTCGGCCAGCGACTTGTCGATGATGGTGCGGAACGACGCCGGGTCGAAGTCGGCCATCATGAAGTCGAAGTTGAAGGCCTGGTGCAGCTCGTCGCGGCCGATGTAGCGGGCCAGCCGCTCCGGGGACTCCACCCACGCCTCGGCCACGGCCATCCGGCCGCCCGGGTACGCGTCCAGGATGGGCCGCCACTCACGGTAGATGTCGTGCACGCCGTCCTGGTCGAAGTACGGCAGGCGCTCGCTGCCGAGCATCTCGACCTGGCGGCCGCCCTCGTCGGAGGTGCGGCCCACCGACGGCAGGCCGGCCTCCTTGATCATGCCGTGCGCGACGTCGATGCGGAATCCGTCGACGCCCCGGTCCAGCCAGAACCGCAGCACGTCGCGGAACTCCGCGCGCACCTCGGGGTTCTCCCAGTTCAGGTCGGGCTGCTCGGGGGCGAACAGGTGCAGGTACCACTGCCCGTCGGGCACCCGGGTCCAGGCCCGGCCGCCGAAGATCGACTCCCAGTCGTTGGGCGGCAGCTCGCCGTGCTCGCCCTGGCCCTCGCGGAACATGTACCGCTCGCGCTCGGCCGAGCCGGGCGCGGCCGCCAGCGCCGCCTGGAACCAGGCGTGCTGGTCCGAGGAGTGGTTGGGGACCAGGTCGACGATGATCCGGATACCCAGCGCGTGGGCGTCCTTCATCATGTCGTCGAAGTCGGACAGGGTGCCGAAGCGCGGGTCCACGTCGCGGTAGTCGGCGACGTCGTAGCCGCCGTCGGCCAGCGGCGAGGTGAAGAACGGGCTCAGCCAGATCGCGTCGACGCCGAGCTCGCGCAGGTACGGCAGCTTGCCGCGCACGCCCTGCAGATCACCGGTGCCGTCACCGTCGGCGTCGGCGAAGCTGCGCGGGTAGATCTGGTAGACGACGGCGTCGCGCCACCAGTCGTCGTTTGCCTGCGTGGTCACTGGCAGTCCTTTCCAGGGGTGGCGCATGAGCGGCTGCGCGGGCTGTCGGTCGAGTGGCAAGCAGGGCCGCGGCTGCCGTGGGCCTGGGCCTGGGGCGAAACGCGCTGCTCAGCGGTCCGGGAGGCGGGCACGAGCGGCTGAGAGAGCGATTTCTCGCTGCTCATGCCGCAGCGTCCGGGCAGCCCGATGGCCACCGTGCCGACGGCGGCGGTGGCGCGGCTGCTGCGGCGCATGTTTCCTCCAGGAGCGAGCGTCTCGCGGGCTAAGAACGCCACGAGGACCCATGAAGGATGTCGTGCAAGTTGCGCAAGAGTCAAGCAGGCGATTTCAGAAAGTTTCAATCATCATACTGACGCTGCGTCACCCGCTGTGGGCGGCGGTGGACCCCCGAACGACCAGCTCCGGTCGGAAAATGTACTCCGAGTGCGGTGCGGGGTGTCCTTTGATCTCGTCCACGAGGGCCCGCACGGCCGCCACGGCCATCGCCCGCACCGGCTGGCGCAGCGTGGTCATGGGCGGGTCGGTGAAGGCGATCAGCGGCGAATCGTCGTAGCCGACCACCGAGACGTCCGTGGGCACCTGCAGGCCGCGCTGGCGCACCGCGCGGATCGCGCCCAGCGCCATCAGGTCCGAGCCGCACACGAAACCTGTCACGCCCTTGTCCAGCAGGCGCGACGCGGCGGCGTCGCCGCCCTCCACGCCGAACAGGGACAGCGAGATCATCTCGTTGATCTGCGCGTCGCTGAGGTGCAGCAGGCGGCGCATGGCGGTCCGGTAGCCCTCGATCTTGCGCTGCACCGGCAGGTAGCGGTCCGGGCCGGAGATGAGGCCGATCTTCTTGTGGCCGAGTGCCACCAGGTGGGCCACGGCCAGCTCGCCGGCGGCCCGGTCGTCGCAGGAGATGAACGGCGCCTCGATGTTCTCGGCGTAGCCGTTGACCAGCACGATCGGCAGCGGGCGGGCGAGCAGCTTGCGGTAGCGCTCGGGGTCGCTGGTCGAGTCGGCGTGCAGGCCGGAGACGAAGACGATGCCGGAGACCTGCCGGTCGAGCAGCATCTCGACGTACTCGTCCTCGGTCACGCCGCCGGGGGTCTGGGTGCACAGCACCGGGGTGAAGCCCTGCTGAGCCAGGGTCGTCTCGATGATCTGGGCGAACGCCGGGAAGATCGGGTTGTCCAGCTCCGGCACCACCAGGCCGACCAGCCCCGCACTGCGCTTGCGCAGCCGGGCGGGGCGCTCGTAGCCCAGCACGTCGAGAGCGGTCAGCACGGCCTGCCGGGTGTCGGCGGAGACGCCGGGCCGGTCGTTCAGCACCCGGGAGACGGTGGCTTCGCTCACCTCCGCCTGCTGGGCGATGTCAGAGAGTCGTGCGCGCATGGCGGCACTCTAGCCGAAGACAGCCCGATGTTGATATGGGCACGTTGCAAGGTCTTCCATTGCTTGCAAAGGCTTGCTAACCTCCCGGCAACAAACTCTGTAACACCCATCACAACCCCGGCAACGGGGTGCTGTGGTGCGTCACCGATTCTGGAAGAACTTCCAGGAGCGGTGCCGCGTCGACCCCTCTCCGCCGCACGGGTGCGTGGATTCGCCCGCGCGGCACCCCCGGGTCACCTGCGTGACCCTTCTCGAAGGAGTGCTCATGCGCATCCGTACCGCGGGTGTGATCGCCGCCGCCGGACTGCTGATGCTCGGTGTCGCGGCTTGCGGCGGTTCCGGCGAGCCGGCCGCCACCCCCAGCAAGGACAAGGGCAACGGCAAGCTCGTGCTGTGGACCGACCCGACCCGTGCCCCCGTGCTCAAGCCGTTCGCCGAGGCGTTCGGCAAGGAGAACGGCGTGACGGTCGAGGTCAAGGAGATCAGCGAGAACCAGCAGCAGACCTTCATCACCGCCTCGCAGCAGGGCAGCGGCCCGGACATCATGGTCGGCGCGCACGACTGGATCGGCAACATGGTGCAGAACGGCGCCATCGACCCGGTGCAGCTGACCGCCGAGCAGAAGGCCGCGTTCCACCCGAACGCGATCAAGGCCGTGACCTTCAACGGGCAGATCTACGGCGCGCCGTACGCGATGGAGAACGTGGCCCTGATCCGCAACACGGACCTGGTGCCGACCGCGCCCGCCACGATCGAAGACCTGATCAAGACCGGCAAGGACCTCAAGGCCGCCAAGAAGGTCCAGGAGATCCTCTGCGTGCCGTTCGGCGCGGCCGGCGACGTGTACCACACGTACCCGCTGTTCTCGGCCGCCGGCGGCTCGCTGTTCGGCACCACCGCCTCCGGTGACCCGGACCCGTCCAAGGTCACCGTGAACACCCCCGAGTCGATCGCCGCCCTGGAGAAGATGAAGGCGCTCGGCGAGAAGGGCGAGGGCGCGATCAAGACCTCGATCGGCAACGAGAACGGCATCCCGAGCTTCGTGCAGAAGAAGTGCGCGTTCCTGATCTCCGGCCCGTGGTCGATGAACGACGTCAAGAAGGCCGGCTTCGGCTTCGACATCAGCGCGGTCCCCGGCTTCGCGGCCGGTGGGCAGGCCAAGCCGTTCCTCGGCGTGCAGGCGTTCTACGTGGCGTCGAAGGGCAAGAGCAAGGTGCTGGCCCAGGAGTTCGTGGCCAACTACGTCACCAACAAGGACGTGGCCATGGCGCTCTACAAGGCCGACCCGCGTCCCGCGGCGCTGACCGCGGCCGCCGACGCGGTCAAGAGCCTCGACCCGAACGCCGAGAAGTTCGTGCAGGCCGGCGCTAACGGCATCCCGATGCCGGCCATCCCGGCCATGGGCGCGATCTGGGGCCCGATGGCCAACGCCGAGGTCGCGGTGGTCAAGGGCGGCGACGCCAAGACCGCGGCCGAAGCCGCCACGAAGGCCATCACCGCCGAGATCAACAAGTAGTCCTGCCTCATGACCACTGAGGTGACGGGTGCGGGGAGCGCGAGCTCCCCGCACCCGGGGCCGTCCGGGCAGGCCCCTGACCAGCGCTCCCGGGGTGGGCGGCGCGGTGGTGCGGAGCAGGTCCGCCGCACCCGCGAGCTGTCCACCGGCTTCATCGTGTCGCGTATCGCCGTGCTGGGCATCGTCGCCGCACTGCTGATCTACGCGCTCCCGCCGCTGATCCAGACCGAGGCCTGGACCGCCCTGGGCGTCGTCGGCGTGGTGACGGCGCTCGTCGCCTACCTCTACCTGACCCCGCGCCACATCCCGGCGAAGTACCTGGTGCCGGGCACGATCTTCCTGTTCGCGTTCGCCATCGTGCCGATCGTGCTGACCTTCGTCACCGCGTTCACCAACTTCGGCGACGGGCACCGCGGCACGAAGGAAGAGGCGGTCCGGGCCATCGAGACCAGCTCGGTGACCCAGGTGCCGGGCTCCCCGGAGTACTACCTCACCATCGCCGAACGCGACGGCGAGCTGGTGTTCCTGCTGGTCGACCCGGACACCAAGGCGGTCCAGGCGGGTACGGCCGACGGACTGTCCCCGCTCACCGGGGCCGAGGTGTCGCTGACCGGAAAGGTGCTGTCGGCCGCCGGATACACCGTGATCCCGACCGCGCAGGCGGCCGAGCGCGACGCGGAGATCGCGGCGTTCTCGGTGCCGACCCCGGGCGGCGCGGTCAAGGCCACCGGCCTGAGCCGGGCCTTCGAGGGCAAGGCCGACAAGTCCTACGACGCGGCCTGCGACTGCGTCACCAGCCCGTCCGGTGGCAGGTGGGTCGCCGACGAGGTCGAGGGTTACTTCGTCGACGCCGAGGGCAAGCACCTCGACCAGGGCTGGAAGGTCGACGTCGGGTTCGCCAACTTCACCAAGGCGCTCACCGACCCGACCATCTCCGGGCACTTCCTCAACGTGCTCATCTGGAACTTCGTCTTCGCGCTCAGCGCGGTCGCCACCACGTTCGCGCTCGGCATGATTGTGGCGCTGGCACTGCATTCGCCCAAGGTGCGCGGCACGAAGTTCTACCGGATCATCCTGATCCTGCCGTACGCCATGCCGGGCTTCGCCATGCTGCTGATCTGGCGGGACATGTTCAACACCGACTTCGGCCTGATCAGCAAGCTGTTCGGGGTTCACGACTGGCTGGGCACGCCGACCACGGCCCGGCTCGGCCTGATCGTGATCAACCTGTGGATGGGCTTCCCGTACATGTTCCTGGTGATCACGGGTGCGCTGCAGGCCGTGCCGCGGGAGCTGACCGACGCGGCCCGGATCGACGGCGCGTCCGCGTGGGCCGGGTTCCGGCGGGTCACCCTGCCGCTGGTGCTGGTGGCGCTGACGCCGCTGCTGATCTCGTCGTTCGGCTTCAACTTCAACAACTTCAACAACATCAAGCTGGTCACCAACGGCGGCCCGTACGCGATCGACAACAGCACCGTCGGCGCGACCGACCTGCTGATCAGCTACACGTACCGGGTCGCGGGCTTCGACTCCGGCGTGGCCGACTTCGGCTTCGCCGCGGCCATCTCGGTGTTCATCTTCGCGATCGTGGCCACGGTCTCCACGGTGGCGTTCTGGCGCAGCCGGGCGCAGGAGGAGGTGTACTCGTGATCAAGTGGCTCAGAGACGTCGGCTGGCGCTACGCGGTGGTGCTGGTGGTGTGCGCCTTCGCGCTGTTCCCGGTGGTGTTCGTGGTCTCCGCCGCGATCAACCCGCTGGGCACGCTGGGCTCGACCGGGCTCGTCCCGGAGGGTGCCAGCCTGTCCAATTTCCACGATCTGCTCACCGGTGACCACCCGTTCGCCAAGTGGTTCCTGAACTCGGTGATCATCGCGCTGATCTCGGCCTTCGCGGGCCTGCTGATCAGCGTGGCGGCGGCGTACGCGTTCAGCCGGATGCGGTTCCGGGGCCGCCGGGTGGGCCTGCTGTCCATCCTGCTCATCCAGATGTTCCCGCAGTTCCTGGCGATCGTGGCCATCTTCATCGTGTTCACCGAGGTGACCGAGCTGTACCCGACGTTCGGCTTCAACGAGCCGTGGGGCCTGCTCGTCCTCTACCTGGGCGGCGCGCTGGGCGTGAACACGTACCTGATGAAGGGCTACCTGGACACGGTGCCCAAGGAGATCGACGAGTCGGCCACCATGGACGGCGCGTCGCACGTGCAGACCTTCTTCCGCATCATCCTGCCGCTGGTCGGCCCGGTGCTCGCGGTGACGGCGATGCTCTCCTTCATCGGCACCATCAACGAGTTCCTCATCGCCAACGTCTTCCTCCGCGACACCGAGGCGAAGACCCTGGCGGTAGGCATGTACGGCATGTTGACCGACAAACGCGACGCCAACTTCGGCATGTTCGCCGCCGCCACCCTCCTGACGGCGATCCCCACCGTGAGCCTCTTCCTCTGGCTCCAGCGCTACATCGTCAGCGGCCTGACCGCCGGCGCAGTCAAAGGCTGACCTCCCCCCGGCCGCGTTGATCATGAACTTATGGCAGGGCTCGACGGCGTGTCACTGCCACAACTTCATGATCGACGCGGCCGGGGTGGGGCGGGCCGACAGCAGTGTCGCGACCTCGGGTCCCGGTGAACGGGGCTGCGGGCTGAAACGTCGACATCCTCTGCACACGGAAGGATGGCGCGACAATGCGTCTCATCGAACAGCCGCATCATGACGGCTCGGGTCTGTACATTTCGGACGCTGCTCCGGCGCTGGGTGACGTGGTCACCGTGTGGGTGCGGGTGCCGGCCGCGGCCGGGGTCAGCGCGGTGCACCTGCGGAGCACGCCGGACGGGGAGCCGCACTTCGTCGCGGCCGAGGTGGATCCGGCGCGGACCGGCACGGCGGTCGGCGGTTACGGCGCGACCGATGTCTGGTGGCGGGCGGCGCTGACCGTGCGCAACCCGGTGACGAACTACCGCTTCCACCTGCGCACGACGGCCGGTGACACGTACTGGCTGACCGCGGGCGGGATCGTCGCGCACGAGCTGCCCGACGACACCGACTTCCGGGCCGTCGCGTACGACGCGCCCCCGGCCTGGTCCGCGGACGCCGTGCTGTACCAGATCTTCCCGGACCGCTTCGCCCGCGCGGCGGACGCGAAGCCGATGGACGTGCTGGACCTGCCGGACTGGGCACTGCCCCGCGAGTGGGACCGGGACGAGGTGATCGGGCAGGGGCCGGGCACGGCCGAGCAGTTCTTCGGCGGTGACCTCGACGGCATCGCCGAGCACCTGGACCACATCCAGGCGCTGGGCGCCAACACGGTGTACCTGACGCCGATCTTCCCGGCCCGGTCCAACCACCGCTACGACGCATCCACCTTCGACGAGGTGGATCCGCTGCTGGGCGGGGACGCGGCGCTGGCCCGGCTGGCCGAGGCCGTGCACGCGCGCGGCATGCGGCTGATCGGCGACATCACTTCCAACCATTGCGGCGACGCCCATGAGTGGTTCACCAGCGCGGCGTCCGATGTGGATTCTCCCGAACGGGAGATGTTCTATTTCGATGCCGACACCGGCGGCTATGAGGCCTGGTGCGGGGTGAAGAGCCTGCCCAAACTCAACTGGGCCAGTCCGCTGGTGCGGCAGCGGATGACCGCGGTGCTGCGGCGCTGGCTGGAGTATTTCGACGGCTGGCGGGTGGACGTGGCCAACATGGCCGGCCGCCGCGGCGCGCAGGACGACGCGCACGAGGTCGCCGCACTGATCCGCCGGGCCCTGCCCGCAGACGCGATGCTGGTCGGTGAGCACATGCACGACGCGACCGGCGACCTGGACCGCGACGGCTGGCACGGGGCCATGAACTACCTCGGGTTCACCCGTCCGGTCTGGGCGTGGCTGCGGGGCGAGGCGCCGGGCCTGCCCAACTTCTTCGGCACCCCGGGCGACGTGCCGAGCCGGGACGGTGCGGCCACCTACGCCACCATGCGGGCGTTCGCCGCGCGGGTGTCGTGGCGCTCGCTGCTGCACTCGTGGAACATCCTCGACTCGCACGACTCGGCCCGCATCCGCACCGTCACCGGGTCCGCGGCGCGGCAGGTGGTCGCGCTGGGCATGCAGGTCACGCTGCCGGGAACCCCGATGGTGTACGCCGGCAGCGAGTTCGGCCTGACCGGCTGGAACGGCGAGAACGCGCGCACCCCGATGCCGTGGCACCGGTCGGGCGACCGCGACGAGCAGACGCTCGCCGCGTACCGGGAGCTGCTGGCGTTGCGGGCCGCGGAGCCCGCGCTGCGCCACGGCGGGCTGCGGTGGCTGCATGTGACCAGCGATACCATGGTCTACCTGCGGGAATCAGAGCAGAATGCACTTCTGGTGGCGGCTTCGCGTGCGGCCGGTGAGGATGTCTCACTTGCCCTGGGCGCGCGGGCTGCCGGCGTCTTCGCTGCTACGGACCTCGAACCGGACGGCACGGGTCGGCTGACCCTGCCGGGCGACGGTCCGGCCCTGCGCGTCTGGCGACTGGAACCACCCCGCTGACAGGCGGTGGCGGCACGCGGTTCGACCCCGTGTGCCGCCACTTGCCGTAAACGTGTCGACACGCCGTGTGATCGTGAGAAATTCGCATGATCGGTTGGCGGTATGTCCTTTTCGGGCGTGTCGCCCTCGCGACTCACGCAAGATCGCGTGAACCGGGGTCTTACGCTGACGCCCGTGCCCAAGCCGCCGCTGCGCCCCGAAGCGCTCGCCCGCCGGATCTTCCGGGGAGCCGACGCGCTGGAGTCGGGTCTGCTCACCCGTGCCCAACTGCGCAGCTCCGCCTGGCGGCCGCTGTTCCGCGGGGTGTACGCCGACCGCGACCTGACCATCACCCACCGGCTGCGCTGCCTGGCCGTCAGCGACTTCCTGCTGCCCGAGGACGGGGTCGTCGCCGGCCGCTCGGCCGCCAGCCTGTACGGCGCGCCCTACGGGGCGGACGAGGCGGTGGAGATCCTCACCCCGGGCCGGTTCGGGCCGATGGCGGGCATCCTGGTGCACCGCGGGCCGGTGCCGGAGAAGGACGTGACCCGGCGGGTCGACGGCATCCGGGTCACCACGCCGCAGCGCACCGGCTGGGACCTGGCCCGCTGGCTCGACGTGGTGGAGGCGGTGGCGCTGCTGGACGTCATGGTCGCCCGGGGCGCGGTCAGTGTCGGCGCGCTGATCGAGTACGCCCAGGCCCGGATCGGCAAGCCCGGCTGGGGGCGGCTGCTGAAGGCGGCGCAACTGGTCGACCCGGCCGCGCGGGGGCCGCACGAGAGTCGGGTGCGGGTCCGGCTGGTCCTGGCCGGGGTCCCGGCCCCGGTGGTGAAGTACGTGCTGGCCCGGGACGGGCGGCCGGCGGTGCGGCTCGACCTGGCCTGGCCGGACCACCGGGTGGCCGTGGACTGCGCGGAGATCCCGGCGTCCCCGCTCGGCGGCGACTGGCTGGTCCTGCCCGCGAGCCCGGAGCAGGCGGCCACCGGCTACGACACCCTGGTCCGCGACGTGAAGGCGGCGCTGCGCGCCCGGCGGCCCCGCAGTTGAGCCGCGTCTTCGGACAGCTTGCGGGCAAGATCGCTGTCTCGTGTCGACATCTGCGGTCTCACTACAGCTTTCGACACGAAACGGCGATCTTGCCGCGCGCGGTCAGCGCCAGAAGACGGCCACTGCGGCGTTGACCAGGGTGAGGCCGATGATGGCGAGGAAGTGGCCCTTGTTGACCGTCTCGCGCTTCTTGAGGTACGGGATCAGCACCATGATGAAGATCATGATGGCGATGACACCCTTCACCGCGAGCTTGGCCGGGTCGGGCTGGACCTCGCGGCCCAGCGGCGCGGCCAGTGCGATGCCGGTGACCACCTGGATGGTCGCGCCCCACAGCATCACGGCGTTGATGTAGATACGTCCCGTGTAGTACTGCACCAGTGCGCCGCCCAGCAGCAGGGCGAAGCCGACCAGGTGCGCGTACCGCAGGATCAGTCGTACTGCTTCCATTGCGTCCACGATCGCCGAGGGTACGCGAGCACCCGTTGTTAACATCACACCCCGGTCTCAGCCAGATATGGGCCTGAACGAATGCCCGATTCGTGCCCTCGCGGGGGAGTTACGACGGGCCTGACCGACGCTGCTTCGTGACTCATTACACGTCCTGGTCACGCGGGGGTAACGACCGTTCAACAACCCTGCACGATTGTCGTCCGGACGGCGACGTGAAGGATATGTTGCTGGACGAGGTTCACCGTGCCGCCATCTGCACACAGGTGGAAAGACCATGCGCGGTGTCTTTATGGGAGAGGAGACCGTCTTGCGCCCTGTGCGTGGGATGAAGATTGTCGCGCTTGTCGCGTCTGCGGGCCTTGCGTTCGCGGCCGCCGCCTGTGCCAAGCCGACTGAGGAAACGCCGGGCACCGGCACCAGCGCCGCTGCCACTTACAGCGCGTGCATGGTGACCGACACCGGCGGCATCGACGACCACTCGTTCAACGCCTCGTCCTGGGCGGGCCTGCAGGCCGCCAAGGCCGCGAACCCGGCGATCAAGGCGGAGTACACCGCTTCGACCAGCATGGCGGACTACGACCCGAACCTGGCCAACTCGGTCACCAAGGGTTGCAAGTACATCCAGGCTGTCGGCGGTCTGATGGGTGACGCGACCAAGAAGGCCGCGACCGCCAACCCGACCGTGCAGTTCTCGATCGTCGACGCCGACAACCTCGGCCTGGCGAACGTGTACCCGATCCAGTTCCAGACCCAGCAGGCGGCGTACCTCGCCGGCTACCTGGCCGCTGGCTACTCGAAGTCGGGCAAGGTCGGCACCTACGGCGGCCTGAAGATCCCGCCGGTGACGATCTTCATGGACGGCTTCGCCGACGGTGTGGCCGCCTACAACAAGGCCAAGGGCAAGAACGTCCAGGTGCTCGGCTGGGACAAGGCCAAGCAGGACGGTCTGTTCAACACCGGCAACGACGCCTTCGTGAGCCAGGACCAGGGCAAGCAGAAGTCGGACGCGCTGGCTGCGCAGGGCGCTGACGTGATCTTCCCGGTCGCGGGTGGCTCGGGCCTCGGCTCGGCCGCCAACGCCGGCAACAAGTTCGTCGTGATCTGGGTCGACGCCGACGGCTTCGACACCACCAAGTACGGCAGCGTCATGCTGACCACGGTCGTCAAGAACTCGACCGACGGTGTGAAGGAGGCCGCGACCAAGGCCGCCGCCACCCCGGGCACCCTGCTGACCGGCGGCTTCATGGGCACGCTGGCCAACAACGGCGTCTCGCTGGCCCCGTACCACGACTTCGACAGCAAGATCGACGCCGGCCTCAAGGCCGAGGTCGAGGCGCTGAAGCAGGACATCATCTCCGGCAAGGTCGTGGTGGAGTCCCCGGCCCAGCCGAAGTGACACCCGGTCGCCCTCTCCGGTGAGATGATCACCGGAGAGGGCGGCCTCGCTTTCCTCAACCGGCCGCTGTCCCCGCCACGGAATCCGTGGTCGAGATGGCGGCCGGAGCGGTTGAAGCCTCAGTGCGGACCGGGGAGTGCGCTCCCCCCGTGACCGCCCACATAATGAGCGCACACTCGCCCTCGGAAGGCGGAACGTCGCGGCGCCCCGCCGGCCGACTCCCCTGTTCCGGTGGTGTACGGGACCAACGGAGGTCGGAGCTGAGACTCGAACTGCGCGGCATCACCAAGCGATTCGGTGACCTCGTCGCAAACGATGACATCCACCTGACCGTCGAACCGGGCGAGATCCACGCGCTGCTCGGCGAGAACGGCGCGGGCAAGTCCACTCTCATGAACGTGCTGTACGGCCTGCTGCAGCCGGACGAGGGCGAGATCCTCGTGGACGGCGCGCCCGTGCGCATCAAGGGTCCCGGCGACGCCATCAAGGTCGGCATCGGCATGGTGCACCAGCACTTCATGCTCGTGCCCGTCTTCTCCGTCGCCGAGAACATCATGCTCGGCGCGGAGCCGGCCCGCGGCGGGTTCATCGACCACGCCAAGGCCGTCAAGCTGGTGCGCGAGGTCTCCCAGCGCTACGGCCTGCCGCTGAACCCCGATGCGATCATCGAGGACCTGCCGATCGGCATCCAGCAGCGGGTCGAGATCGTCAAGGCGCTCACCCGCGACGTGGACCTGCTGATCCTCGACGAGCCGACCGCCGTGCTCACCCCGCAGGAGACCGACGAGCTGCTCGAGGTCATGCGCGGGCTGAAGGCGGCCGGCAAGTCCATCGTCTTCATCACGCACAAGCTGCGCGAGGTCAAGGCGGTGGCGGACCGGATCACCGTGATCCGCCGCGGCCGGACCGTGGGCACCGCCGAGCCGACCGCCCCCGAGTCGGAGCTGGCCGAGCTGATGGTCGGCCGCAGCGTGGTGCTGGAGGTGCCGAAGGAGGACGCGGTGCCGGGCGAGCCGGTGCTGGAGGTGGCCGGCCTGGTCGTCGCCGACGACCGCGAGCACCGCGCGGTCGACGGCGTTGATCTGGTGGTACGCGCCGGCGAGGTGCTCGGCATCGCGGGTGTGCAGGGCAACGGGCAGACCGAGCTGGTCGAGTCGATCATGGGGCTGCGCCCCGCGCGGGCCGGCAGCGTGCACCTGTCCGGCAAGGCGATCACCACCTGGCACACCCGGGAGGTGCTGCGCGCGGGCGTGGGCTACGTGCCCGAGGACCGCAGCGTCGACGGCCTGGTGAAGGAGTTCTCGGTCGCCGAGAACCTGGTGCTCGACCTGTACAACCTGGAGCCGTTCGGCGGCCGGTTCGCGCTCGACCTGGACGCCATCGAGAACTCCGCCGGTGAGAAGATCGCCGAATTCGACGTGCGCACCCAGTCGGCGCACCAGCCGGTCGGCGCGCTGTCCGGCGGCAACCAGCAGAAAGTCATCGTGGCGCGGGAGATGTCGCGCCCGCTGAAGCTGCTCATCGCGTCGCAGCCCACCCGCGGCGTGGACGTCGGCTCGATCGAGTTCATCCACTCCCGCATCGTCGCCGAGCGCGACCGCGGCGCCGCGGTGCTGGTCGTCTCCAGCGAGCTGGACGAGGTGGTGGCGCTGGCCGACCGGGTCGCGGTGATGTACCGCGGCCGGGTGCTGGCCGTGGTCTCCCCGGACACGCCGCGCGAGACGCTGGGCCTGCTGATGGCCGGCATCGACCCCAGTAGCAGCTCGCACACCCCCGGGACACCGGCATCCGGCGAGCAGGACACCCAAGGTGAGGGTATGAGCGAGCACGGCGAGGCAGCCTCATGACGTCGCACGAGCCGATCGAGGCGGAGCCCGGCACCACCGCCGCGTCGCCTGACAAGAGCCCGGCGGCGCCGGCCCCCGGCGCCGACCAGTACCACGTCAACCCGTCGCTGCCTCCTGTCGATCTGGAGAAGCACCACGACCCGGCGGAGCGGCAGCCGAAGCACCGCGCGCCCGACGAGGGCGGGCGGCGCTCGTTCGCCCGCGCCTTCCGCGAGGAGCTGTGGGCCGACAACAACTTCACGGTCACCCTGCTGGCGATCCTGCTCGCGCTGATCTGCGGCGGCGTGCTGATGGTCATCGGCAACGCCGAGGTCCGCGACCAGTGGCAGTACCTGCTCTACCAGCCGGGCAAGACGCTGGGTGACAGCTGGGCCTTCGTCAGCACCGCGTACACCGACATGTTCAAGGGCGCGATCGTCAACCCGGACACGGTGAACCGCTGGTACTGGGGCATGACCACCTGGCAGCAGGCGCTCTACCCGATCTCGGAGACGCTCACCAACGCCGCCCCGCTGATCTTCACGGGGCTGGCGGTAGCGGTGCCGTTCCGGGCCGGCCTGTTCAACATCGGCGGCCAGGGCCAGGCGATCATGGGCGCCCTCGGCGGCGGCACGGTCGGCCTGGCGCTGTCCCTGCCCGCCATCGTGCAGGTGCCGCTCGGCGTGCTCGCGGGCGCGCTGATCGGCGGGCTCTGGGGCTACCTGGTCGGCGTGCTGAAGGCGCGCACGGGTGCGCACGAGGTCATCCTCACGATCATGCTGAACAACATCGCGTTCCTCTTCCTGGGCTGGTACATCCTGCAGACCTGGATCAAGAACCCGACCCGGTCGGACGCGATCAGCAAGCCGATCCAGGAGTCCGGCCGGCTGCCGCAGCTGATCCCGGACCCGCTGCTGCGGGCCAACCTCGCCATCGTGCTGGCCGTGCTGGCCGCGGCCGGCGTGGCCTGGCTGCTCAAGCGCGGCCGGTTCGGCTTCGAGCTGCGCGCGGTCGGCCACAACCCGCACGCCGCGGCGACCGCCGGCATCAAGGTGGGCACCACGGTCGCGCTGACCATGGCGCTGGCGGGTGCGCTGGCCGGGCTCGGCGGCACCAGCGTCGCGCTGGGCACCGCCCCGGCGCTGACCATCGACATGGTCGGCCAGATCGGCTTCAACGGCATCCTGGTCGCGCTGCTCGGCCGGGTCCGGCCGTGGGGTGTGGTCGGTGCCGGCCTGCTGTTCGGCGCCCTCCAGGCGGGCGGCAACGCGATGCAGACCTTCTCCGGCGTCTCGGTGGAGCTGGTCGGCGTGATCCAGGCACTGATCGTGCTCTTCGTCGCCGCCCCGGCGCTGGTGAAGGCGATCTACAGGCTGCGCAGGTCGCCGGCTGCCGCCGCGCAGGCCGGATTGGCGAAGGGGTGAGCGTGACAACCTCCACGATGGACGTCGAGCTGGCGGTGCCGGAGGCCTACTGGACCCGCACCCGCAAGACCGGTGCGGTGATGATCGGGCTGGGCCTGCTGGCCACGATCGTCTTCGGTGCGCTGGCCGGCTCGGAGAACGCGCGGTTCGCGCTCGGCGAGAACGTCTCCGGGGCCGGGTTCGACATCCCGGGCACCGCCGGCGCGATCATCTTCGGCCTGGTCGCGCTCGTGGCCGGGGTGGCGCTGCTGGTCACCGGCAAGCACTTCGGGGTGCTGACCGGCGTGGCCCTGGCGGGCTTCATCATCTCGGCGGTGTGCTGGCAGATGTCGGTGTCCACGGTGTCGCACACCATGCCGCTGGGCTTCATCGCGGCGGCCACCTTCACCGCCGCCATCCCGCTGATCTTCGGATCCCTCGGCGGCGTGCTCTGCGAGCGCAGCGGCGTGGTCAACGTGGCGATCGAGGGGCAGCTGCTGACGGGAGCGTTCTTCGGCGCCCTGTTCGGCACGATCACCGGCAGCTTCTGGCTCGGCCTGCTGGCCGCGGCGGTCGGCGGCGCGCTGATCTCGGCGATCCTGGCCGTGTTCGCCATCCGGTACCTGGTGGACCAGGTGGTCGTGGGCATCGTGCTGAACGTGTTCGCGGGCGGCCTCACCGCGTTCTTCTACGAGCAGGTGATGCGCCCGGACACGGACGGGTACAACTTCCCCGGCAAGGTGCCGAGCTGGCCCATCCCGGTGCTGTCCGAGATCCCGATCATCGGGCCGGCGCTGTTCAACGGCAACATCTTCAGCTACGGCTCGCTGATCGCGGTGGCCGTGATCACGATCGCGCTCTTCCGCACCCGCTGGGGCCTGCGTACCCGGGCCGTCGGCGAGCACCCGGCCGCGGCGGACACCGTCGGCATCCGGGTGCTCGGGTTGCGGTACGCGAACGTGCTGCTCGCGGGCCTGGTGGCCGGCTTCGGCGGCGCGTACTTCTCGATGCTGTCGACGACCGGCTTCAGCAAGTACATGACCGCCGGTGCGGGCTTCATCGCGCTGGCGGCCATGATCTTCGGCCGGTGGCACCCGGTCGGCGCGTTCTTCGCGTCGCTGTTCTTCGGCTTCTTCGGCGCGCTGACCGGCTTCCTGACCAGCATCGGCAGCCCCATCCCGAGCCAGTTCCTCGGCATGCTGCCGTACCTCGCGACGATCTTCGCGGTGGCCGGGCTGGTGGGACGCGTCCGCGCGCCCGCGGCCGACGGCAAGCCGTACGTCAAGGGCTGACGGCTAGGCTGGATGGTCCGATCTTGCGTGGCGCCCGGCCGGGCGCCACGCAGGACGGGCGAACGTGGAAAGGGGCCGTGATGGACGTCGACTGGGAGATGCTGCGCGAAGAGGCGGTGCGGGTGATGCACCGCGCCTACGCGCCCTACTCGAAGTTCCCGGTGGGAGCCGCGGGGCTGGTCGACGACGGCCGCGTCGTGGTCGGCTGCAACGTCGAGAACGCCGCCTACGGGGTGGTGCTGTGCGCCGAGTGCGGCATGGTGTCCCAGTTGCACGCCACCGGTGGCGGCAAGCTGGTCGCGATGGCCTGCGTGAACGCCTCCGGCGACCCGCTGCTGCCCTGCGGGCGCTGCCGTCAGCTGCTGTGGGAGCAGGGCGGCCCGCGGATGCTGGTGGACGCCGACGGCGGCCCGCTGACCATGGCGGAGCTGCTGCCGCACGGGTTCGGCCTGGCCGAGCTGGAAGCAGTCAACGGAGGAGTGCAGTGAGCGAGCGGACCGTGGGACCCGAGGAGACGGCATGAGCGAGCGGAGCGAGCGAATCATGAGCATCCGCCATGCCGCCGACGAGCGCAGCGAGGAGAAGGCATGAGTTTCGCGGCTGTCGACGTCATCCGGGTGAAGCGGGACGGCGGTGTGCTCAGCGACGAGCAGATCGACTGGGTCGTCGACGCGTACACCCGGGGCCATGTCGCCGACGAGCAGATGTCGTCGCTGGCGATGGCGATCCTGCTGCGCGGCATGACCGACGCGGAGATCGCCCGGTGGACCGCCGCGATGATCGCCTCCGGGGAGCGGCTGGACCTGTCCAAGGTGGCCCGCCCGACGGTGGACAAGCACTCGACCGGCGGCGTCGGCGACAAGATCACTCTGCCGCTGACCCCGCTCGTGGCGGCCTGCGGCGCGGCGGTGCCGCAGCTTTCCGGCCGCGGGCTCGGGCACACCGGCGGCACCCTGGACAAGCTGGAGTCGATTCCCGGCTGGCGGGCCGCGCTCAGCAACGAGGAGTTCATCTCGCAGCTACGCGACGTCGGCGCGGTGATCTGCCAGGCGGGCGAGGGCCTCGCGCCGGCCGACCGCAAGCTGTACGCGCTGCGTGACGTCACCGGGACCGTCGAGGCCATCCCGCTGATCGCCAGTTCGATCATGAGCAAGAAGATCGCCGAGGGTACCGGCGCGCTGGTGCTGGACGTGAAGGTCGGCACGGGCGCGTTCATGAAGTCGGTCGACGACGCCCGGGAGCTGGCCCGCCAGATGGTGGAGCTGGGCCGGGCGCACGGCGTCGACACCGTCGCGCTGCTCACCGACATGAACACCCCGCTCGGCCTGGCCGTCGGCAACGCGGTCGAGGTGCAGGAGTCGCTGGACGTGCTGGCCGGCGGCGGCCCCGCCGACGTGGTCGAGCTGACCCTGGCGCTGGCCCGCGAGATGCTGTCCGCGGCCGGGCTGTCCGACGTCGACCCCGCCGACGCGCTGCACGACGGGCGCGCGATGGACTCCTGGCGGGCGATGATCCGTGCCCAGGGCGGCGACCCGGACGCGCCGCTGCCCGTGGCCAACGAGGTCGAGCAGATCCGGGCGGAGCGCTCAGGGATCGTGGCGTCGGTCGACGCGCTCGGCATCGGCCTGGCCGCCTGGCGGCTCGGGGCCGGCCGGGCCCGCAAGGAGGACCCGGTCAGCGCCGCCGCCGGCGTGGTGCTGCACAGGCGCCCCGGCGACCGGGTCGCCGCCGGCGACGTGCTGTACGAGCTGCGTACCGACGACCCGTCCCGGCTGCCGGTGGCCCGGGTCGACGCCGCGTCGGCCGTCGTCGTCGGGGACGGGCCCGCGCCCGTACACCCGCTGATCATCGATCGGATCGGATGATCTCGTGGCACTGCCCGCACCGGACCCCCTCGCCGTGCGTGCCGCCAGCTTCCAGGAGCTGACCCGGCTGGGCGTCCCGCTGCCACCGGATACCTACCCGCTGGTATGGGAACCGGGGGACACCGTCGAGCTGCGTCCCACGGGCGAGCTGGAAGCCCGCGCGGCCATCCTGCACGTGGCGATGGAGCGCGTCTTCGGCATGCCGCCGGCGGAGGCGGAGAAGTGGCTCGACGCCAACGCCCTCATCCCCGACGTGACCGAGCCCGAGTGGGCCTGGATCGTCGACGAGCTGGGCGACCGGCAGTCGTTCGTGCTGCACCTCGACGCGCTCGCGGGCATCTGCTGGGTGCTCGGCGTCATCAAGACCCTCGACCCGCTGCGGACGCCGCCGCGGCTCATGGAGTCGCTGCCCGACCTGCAGGGGAGCGAGACGTTCACCGCCTGGCAGGCCCGCATCCTGGCCGCGCCGCGCGATCCCACGGTCGTCGCGGCCGCGCTCGACCTGCACTACTGCCTCGACTGGTCGTTCCAGGAGCTGGAGCGCCAGGGGCTGCCGGTGCCCGGCGAGCTGAACGCCAACGCGATCGGCCAGCGCCGCTGGGCGCTGGAGTGGTCGTCGGTGTTCCTGGGCGAGTTCCACGACCCGCCGGGCGGCTGGGAAGAGGTCGACCTGTCGGTCTGACAGCCGAGGTCGCGGCGGGACGGTCGGCGCCGGGCGGAGATCGCTGTTTCGTGTCGGTGGATGCGGTGGGACCGCAGGTTTTGTCACGAGGCAGCGATCACGCCGCGATGACGTCGCGGCGGCCACGCGGTCAGCGGGGGCGGTAGGTTCCGATGCGGACGGATGCGGTGCAGGTCACGGCGGCGGTGGCGCGGGCCTGCTCGTGGAAGGCGTTGGGGCCCATCGCGATCAGGTCGGCGGCCTCGGCCGCGGTGAGGTCGAGCCGCCATTCCAGGAGCTGCTCGCCCGCGGGCGCGAAGTCGCGCAGCTCCTGGGCGAGGCGTTCGGCTTTGGATGGATGAACCGCGAGCAGGCCGAGCTGGTCGCGCAACTCCGCGAGGTGGCGTTCGGTCGGGGTGACCACCACCAGCAGGCCACCGGGCTTCAGCACCCGGCGCATCTGCGCGCCGTTGCGCGGCGCGAAGACGTTGAGCAGCAGGTCGACGCTGCCGTCGGCGAGCGGCAGGGTGCCCCAGGTGTCGGCGAGCACCGCCCCGGCCCGCGGGTGCGCCTTTGCCGCCCGTCGCAGCGCCGCCTTGCTCACGTCGAACGCCAGCCCCTGCGCCGCCGGCCAGGCATCCAACACCGCCGCCAGGTAGTACCCCGTCCCCGCCCCCAGATCCACCACCAGCGGCCGTCCGGCGGCTCGGTCCCGCCGCGCCCCCGCCTCGCGTTGGTGATCACGGTCGTGGGGTGGCGACACGCCGTCCACCACGTCCACAAGTTCATGATCGACCAGGTGGGTGAGGGCGGTGGCTAGGGGGAGGTAGTGGGCGGCGGAGAGGAAGGCGGTGCGGGCGGCGACCATCGCGGGGGTGTCGCCTTCCGGGAGTTTGCGGCCGGTGGCGAGGTGGACGTAGCCGTGCTTGTTGAGGTCGAAGCTGTGCTGGTGGGGGCAGCGCAGGGTGGTGGGGGTGAGGGACAGCGGGGCGGCGCACACGGGGCAGCGCAGCGCGTCAGTCATCTCGGCGGTGAGCACACCGAATATCTTGGTGCATGTGACTCCGACCTATGACGAGATCGTGAAGGCTCCCAAGGCGCTGCTGCACGACCACCTCGACGGCGGCCTGCGCCCGGCCACCATCGTCGAGCTGGCCGCCGAGATCGGGCACGAGCTGCCCGCCACCGATCCGGGGGAGCTGGGTGAGTGGTTCGTCTCCGCGGCCGACAGCGGCTCGCTGGAGCGCTACCTGGAGACGTTCTCGCACACGGTGGCGGTCATGCAGACCGCGCCCGCGCTGCGCCGGGTGGCCCGCGAGTGCGCGCTGGACCTGGCCGCCGACGGCGTGGTGTACGCCGAGGTGCGGTACGCGCCCGAGCAGCACCTCACGGCCGGGCTGACGCTGCCGGAGGTGGTCGAGGCGGTGCTGGCCGGGTTCGCCGAGGGCAGCGCGCAGGCGGCCGCGGCGGGCACCCCGATCCGGATCGGCACGCTGCTCACCGCGATGCGGCACGCCGCCCGCTCGATGGAGATCGCCGAGCTGTCCACGGCGTACCGCGACGCCGGCGTGGTCGGCTTCGACATCGCCGGGGCGGAGGCGGGCTACCCGCCCACCCGGCACCTGGACGCGTTCGAGTACCTCCAGCGGGAGAACTTCCACTTCACCATCCACGCGGGCGAGGCGTTCGGGCTGCCCTCGATCTGGCAGGCGCTGCAGTGGTGCGGGGCCGACCGGCTGGGCCACGGCGTGCGCATCGTCGACGACATCGAGCCCGGCACCGGCAAGCTGGGCCGGCTGGCCGGCTACGTGCGGGACAAGCGGGTGCCGCTGGAGCTGTGCCCGTCCTCGAACGTGCAGACCGGCGCGGCCTCCTCGATCGCGGAGCACCCGATCGGGCTACTGCGCGACCTGCGCTTCCGGGTGACGGTCAACACCGACAACCGGCTGATGAGCGGCACCTCGATGTCGCGGGAGATGGCGCTGCTGGTGGAGGCGTTCGGCTGGGGCTGGGCGGAGCTGCAGTGGTTCACCATCAACGCGATGAAGAGCGCGTTCATCCCGTTCGACGAGCGGCTCTCGATCATCAACGAGGTGATCAAACCGGCTTACGCGAAGCTGCTGTGAGCAGCAGCCGCGCGCGGCGCTGCAGTGCCGCGGCGGTGGTGGGCCGGCAGCCCAGCTCGCACTGCCGGCCCAGGACCGAGGCGTCCTCTCGCCACAGGCGCAGGCCGCGGCGCACCAGCACCATGGGCGGCTTGCGGTGCTCGGCCAGGTCGCGCACCAGCCGCCGGGCGAACGTGACGGTGCGCGGGCGGTGCAGCGCGAGGGCGTCCGCCAGCACGCCGGCCTGCGTGCACGCCTGCACGAGCTCGGCCGCGAAGATGCCCTCGGCGATGAACAGCGGTGCGCCGTCGAGCTGGAACGGCCGGGCGCCGATCCGGGCACTGAGGCTGATGTCGTATACCGGGATCTCGGTGCGCCCCGTCTCGGCCAGTTGTGTGACGGCCGTCATAGCGACCTGGGCGTCCCACGAAAGTGGGGACTCCCAGTCAGCCATCTCGTTCACTCGGGGGAGTGTCGGGTCGGTCCCTTCCTTGTAAAAATCGTCGAGGCACAGGACGGGGAGACCAGTCTGTCGTGCTACGTACGATTTGCCCGATCCAGACGGACCGGCAAGAAGGATAACTCGGGCGCTTTGGACACTCACCGTGCGTGACTCCAAGGAAACTACGGGCTGAACTGTGCGGTTGGCCTGCAAGAGCATCCCATCCGGTGTCGGATTCCGGGCAGCCTGGGCTTTCCTCTTTTCACCGGGCGTGATGGAATCTCGGGGGTCCGTCCCTAGCTCGCCGGGACGGGCTGTGTACGGTGCCCGGCGCGACCCCCGCGCCCATCCGCACTCGCGGATCTCGATGGTGGTACCGACAGGAGGGCGGTGACGTGAGCAAGCGGCCAGGAACGCAGAACAACGCGGTCCTTTCGCGTCTCCGACGGCCAGTGAGCCGGCTCCGGGACATGCCGATCTGGTCCAAGCTGGGCCTGATCATGATCGTTCCGACTCTGGCCACGATCGTCGTGGGCACCAACGGTCTGTTGGACAACCTCGACACAGCGACCGGCGCCGACCGCACGCGGATTCTCTCCGTGCTGGTGAAGGAGTCCGGAGCACTCGTCGACGACCTCCAGAACGAGCGTGCCGCAGCGGTCATGCTGCTGGGCACGACCAACACCCCGCCGGCGTCCTACGAGAACGCCGGCAAGCTGGTCGAGGAAGCCAAGAAGCCGTACGCGCAGCAGCGCGGCGCGCTGGTTGACGTCGACGACAGCCTGCGGGACCTGCTCGTACAGATCGATTCGGGCCTTTCCAGCCTGCCCTCCGTGCGGGAGCAGGTGAAGGAACGCAAGATCAAGCAGTCTGACGCGGCGATGCGCTACCAGGTGATCATCGATTACCTGCTGCAGATCCGTGACAGTGCCGCCCAGATCGCCGGTGGCGGCGACCTCGGTGACGGCCTGCGCGCGGCCAGCGCGATCGCCACGTACAAGGAATTCCTCTCCCAGGAACGGGTCATCGTGCACCGGGCGTACATGCTCGGTGGCTTGAACACGGGTCTGCGTAAGGACTTCATCGCCACGCTGACCGGCCAGGAGCAGGCGCGCGACGCCTTCGAATCGGTGGCCAGCGACGCGGACATGGACCTGTTCAACAGCCAGGTGACCGGCCCGACGCTGCGCAAGTCGTCGAAGTTCCAGGCCGACATCGAGGCGCTGCTGGGCGAGTCGCTCAGCTCGCTGAACTTCTCCGCGGCCGAGTGGGACCAGAGCATGCGCGACCACGGCGGTGTGCTCCGCAAGGTCGAGGTGCAGCTGGACTCCGACGTCGAGGTCACCGCGAGCGACCTGCGTGACGAGGTCACGCAGCAGGTTCTCGTGCAGACCGGCCTGCTGCTGGGCATGCTGCTGCTGGCGATCCTCTTCGCCTGGCTCGTGGCCCGCTCGATGGCGCGCTCGCTGCGCGAACTGCGTCACGGCGCGCTCAGCATCGCCCAGTACGGCCTGCCGCAGGCGGTCGCCCGACTGCGCGACCCGGCGCTGTCCTCACAGCTGTCGCCGGTGCAGGTGGCCAACCAGATCGCCGAGCCGCTGCCGGTGCGCAGCAAGGACGAGTTCGGGCAGGTGACCGAGGCGTTCAACGCGGTCCACCTGGAGGCGGTCCGCACCGCGGCCGAGCAGGCCGCACTGCGGTCGTCCGTCGCGACGATGTTCGTCAACCTCGCCCGCCGCTCGCAGATCCTGGTCGACCGGCTCATCGGTCACCTGGACCGCCTCGAGCGTGGTGAGGAGGACCCGGACCGGCTGGCCGAGCTCTTCCAGCTGGACCACCTGGCCACCCGAATGCGCCGGAACGACGAGAACCTCCTGGTGCTCGCCGGCGCCGACTCCACCCGTGTGCAGCGCGAGCCCGCGGCCCTGCTGGACGTGCTCCGTGCCGCCCAGTCCGAGGTCGAGCACTACACCCGGATCGAGTTCGGGGTCATCGACCGTGACATCGAGGTCGCCGCGCACGCGGTCAACGACCTGGTGCACCTCATCGCCGAGCTCTTCGACAACGCGACCGCGTTCTCCCCGCCGGACTCGACCGTCATGGTCGAGGCACGCCGGGTGGGCGACCGCGCCGTGCTGTACGTCGAGGACCACGGCATCGGCATCTCGCCGGACATGCTCAACGAGATCAACGAGAAGCTGGCCAGTCCGCCGCAGGTGGACGTGGCGGTCTCCCGGATGATGGGCCTGGTCGTGGTCGCGCGGCTCGCCGCGCGGCACGGGGTCAAGACGGAGCTGCGGCTCTCGGCCGACCGGGGCATCATCGCCGACGTCACGCTGCCGACCGCGGTGCTGGTGCCACGGGCACTGGCCGGTGGCCGTGCCGGTGCGACACCGCGCGAGCTGCCCGGGTTCGCCCCGGCGCCGAACATGCGCCAGCAGGCCCCGGCGGCCCCGCCGCAGCGCTCGTCCTCCTTCGCGCCGCTGGCGCTGGAGTCGGGCTCTGGTGCGGGTGCGGCAGCCGGTGCCGGCCGTGGCGTCAACGGCGGCAGCGGTGGGCGCATCTTCGACGCGCCGCCCGCGCCGCCCGCTCCGGAACTGCCCGTCAGCACGCCGCCCTCACGGGCCGGCATGCCGGCGTGGTCGGACCTGACCGGCGTCAACGGCTCCGACGCGTCCCGCCGCCCCAACGGCGAGGCGTTGCCGCAGCGGCGGGTGCCGGTGGAGACCGAACGGCCTGAGGCGTTCAACCAGCCGCAGATCCCGCGTCAGTCGTCGTCGCCCGTGGAGGAGCGCGCCAACCCGTCCTGGAACCAGCAGAGCTGGGCCGGTTCGGGGGCATCCGCTTCGCCGCAGGCGCCGAGCAGCCCGTACGCGAGCCCCGGCATGCCGATCTCGGCCGTCCCGGTCTCCGCGGTGCCGGTCTCGGCCGCGCCTGTCTCGGCGTCCCCGATCGACGTCCCCGCGTCCGCCGTGCCGCCGACCTGGCCGCCGGTGAGCCGCGAGGACAACCCGTCGGTGACGCCGGACATGACGGCAGAGATGCCGCGGATCCCGGACGAGTACCCGGTGGTCGACACGCGCATCCCGTTCGCTGACGAGACCATGGAGCTGCCGATCTTCCGGGAGCTCGAGTCGGCCTGGTTCAGCACGCGGCGCACGGCGGTCGATACGCCAGCTCAGGACGAGAAAACTGCCCCTCCCGCGAACGTCCCCCAAGACACTACGATCACCGCACAGTTCCCCGCCGTTGAGCGAAACGGGTACGGGAGCAACGGTGCACCGAAGGTCAGCAGCACAGCGGCGGGAGCTTCCGACCTGCCGAGCAGGGACGTGAGCATGGGGAGTACGCAGTCTGGCCGTGAGGCCGCCGGATACGAGGTGCCGGCGCCCTATCGGCCGAGCTGGCAGACGGCTGCCGACGACGGATGGGCGGCCGCCTCGGCGATCGCCAACAGCACGCCACCCTCGGAATCGACGGCCGCCGGGCTGCCCAAGCGCACCCCGATGGCACAGCTGGTCCCCGGCGGTGTGGAGAAGGGCGCTACCACCGTGCAGCGCCGCACGCCGGAGGGCGTCCGCGGACTGCTCTCCGCCTACCACCGCGGGGTGCAGCGAGGCCGCACTCAGCACAAGGACGATGATGTGATTCCGGGCTCCACCGAGACCGGAAGCCAGTCTGGCAAGGAGCAGGAGGCATGACCACTACGCAGGATCTTGGTTGGCTGTTGGCCAACTTCGCCGACCGGGTGCCGGGCGTCGCCCATGCGGTCGCGGTGTCCGCGGACGGCCTTCTGCTCGCCGCCTCCCGGGATCTTCCCCGGGACCGCGCCGACCAGCTGGCCGCCATCTCGTCCGGTCTGGTGAGCCTTACGCAAGGTGCCGCCCGCTGTTTCGAGGGTGGCGCGGTGTTGCAGACTGTCGTGGAGATGGACAACGGGTTCCTTTTCCTGATGTCCATCTCCGATGGCTCGTCGTTCGCGGTGCTCGCTTCGCGGAGCTGCGACGTCGGCCAGGTCGGGTACGAGATGGCGCTTCTCGTGGACCGGGTGGGCGATGCGCTCACCCCGGCCCCGCGTAGCGCCGCAGGCGTGCTGGGCTGAGGCACAACCGTCCCGGAGGGTCCGGGGACGGCACTGGGGAAGGGGGTGAACGGCGACGATGCCCGACAGAGAAGAACCGACCGGCGCATTGGTACGGCCGTACGCCGTGACCCGTGGCCGCACCCGGCCGCGATTGGAGATCGCGATCGAGGCGCTGGTGGAGACGACCGTACGCGGTCGCTCTGCCGGCACCTCGGGTCGCGGCGGCCACGGGCGGGAACATCAACACATCGCGTCCCTCTGCGACGGCAAGGTGCAGTCGCTTGCGGAGATCGCGGCACGGATGCGGCTGCCGCTCGGTGTCGCCCGTGTCCTCATCGCGGACATGGCGGCAGACGGCCTGGTCGCGGTATACGAGCCGACGTCGTTTGAGAGTAACGACGCGGTAGGCACTGAACTGCTGGAGAGGGTACTCAGTGGACTTCGGAGGCTCTGACATGTCACACCGCCCGGGGCAACAGCCCGGCGGACGTGTGACATCGGCGAAGATTGTCATCGCCGGCGGCTTCGGCGTCGGTAAGACGACGCTGGTTGGGTCCGTTTCGGAGATCACGCCGCTGACCACTGAAGCGATTATGACTTCGGCCGGCGTCGGCGTGGACGACACGCGCTCGGTCCCCAACAAGACCACCACTACGGTGGCCATGGACTTCGGCCGTATCTCCATCGATCGCGACCTGATCCTGTACCTGTTCGGCACGCCTGGCCAGACGCGTTTCTGGTTCATGTGGGACGAGCTGGTGCGGGGCGCGATCGGCGCGGTGGTCATGGTGGACACACGCAGGTTGGCAGACTGCTTTGCGGCGATCGACTTCTTCGAACACCGCAAGCTGCCCTACCTGATCGCGATCAACCAGTTTGACGGACAGCAGTACCACAACGCCCAGGATGTTCGCGACGCGCTCGCGATCTCCTCGGACGTGCCGGTGGTCAGCTGCGACGCGCGTAACCGCGAGTCGACCAAGCAGGTGCTGATCTCCCTGGTGGAGTACGTGCTCTCGATGCGGCGTACTCGCACCGGAGCCCCCGCCTGACATAGCAAGCACCCACAGGCCCGCCGTCCCCAGGACAGCGGGCCTGAAGTGCTGTCCCCCACCTGGCCCCGCAGCACGCAAAAAGTCGCGCCCTCGACCACTGGCCGAGGGCGCGACGCTTCAAGCTGGTGCGGTGTCAGCTGAGACGGACCCAGGCGCCCTGGCGGACGAGGAACGGGGCCAGGGCGTCGGCTTCCAGGCCGCCGTGGGAGATGGGCTGGAAGGCGTACGCCCCGCTGACGCCCTCGATCGGGCCGCCCTCGAGGCGGCCCCGCAGGCGCTGCGGGTCGGTGCTGACGGCCCGCCGTGCGGCGGTGGCCATCAGGGTCAGCGCGTCCGCGCCGTACGGCGCGAAACCGGTGAACGAGCCGTACTGCTGGATGTAGCGGTAGATGAAGGTGCGCTGGGCGCGTCCGGAGGGCGTGGTGGCCACCGTGGGGGCCCCGGCGAGCACGCCGGGGTGCACGACGTAGGCACCCTCCATCGCGCGGGCGTTGGGGCCGTTGAGGGTCTCGTCCGCGCCGGCGCCCGCGTCGAGGAACACCTTGCCGGTGTAGCCGGCGGTGCGCAGCGCGGCGACGGCCGCGGCGCTCACCGGGGCCTGCGCCCAGATGATGACCGCCTCCGGCTCGGCGTCGACGACCCGCCCGGCGGCGCTGCCGTATGCCCGGCCGGACCGGGGCAGGCGCACCGTGTCGATGATCTCGCGACCGCTGGCGAGCATGGCCCGGGGAAGGGCGCGCACTCCCGAGTCGCCGTGCCCGTCCGAGGTCGCCAGCACCGCGACCTTGGCCAGCCCGAGCTTGCGGATCTCGCGACCCATGACCGCCGCGACGTCCGAGGCGTTCGGGCCGAGCTGGTAGACGAACCGGCGGTTGGGCAGCGGCACCGTCATGTCGTCGCCGCTGTTGAGGCAGAGGAACGGGACCTTGCCCTTCTCGGCCTCTGTGATGATCGCGCGGGCCGTCTCGACGGTCGCGCCGCCGATGATCGCGCTGACCTTGTCCTGCTCGATGAGGTCCTTGGCCTGCTGCATCGCGGTCGCCGCGTTGCCGCCGTTGTCCTTGAACACCAGCCGGATGTAGAGGCGGCCCTCGCCGTACGGGATGCCGACCGAGTTGATCTCGTCAGCGCCGACCCTGATTGCCTGCTCCTGCAGCTTGCCGAGGGTCGAACCGGTGCCGGTGAGCTCCAGGTTGACGCCGAGCACGAGCTCCCCGGTGGCGCCCGCGGCGGTCGCGTCGGGCTCGGAACAGGCAGCCAGCAGCGCGGCGGCGGCCAGTCCGAGTCCGCCGGTGAGGGCGCTGCGTCGGGTCAGTCCACCTGTGGCGCTGTTCATGAACGTGCCTTTCCGCGGTGCAAGGGGTGCATGGCAGTGGCGTGAGCCACTGCCATGCACGTATCGTGCTGGCCCGCGAGCGCGGGGGTCAAGCTGGGGAACTATGGCCTGGAACACACTGTGACCTGGCCGCCCGCTACCGCGGCCTTGATCAGTGCCATCCTGCGCAACGCCCGCGGACGGCACCGCGCGGTCGCTACCGCGCGGCGACGTGGAGCCGCGGCTCAGCGGTAGTTGGCCGCCCGGTAGTTGTAGTCGTCCCGGTCGTCGCGTGCGTCCTGCTCCCGGCTGAAGTCCCAGCCGTTGGCCGACTCGCGGCCCGGACGGCCGCCGACGGCGAAGCCGCCCTGGCCGGGGCTGCCACCGAGTTCCTGGTTGCCGCGCCGCCAGCCACGGAAGTAATTGCTGGTGTGTGCGGCGATGCCGGCGGCGTCGCGCACTATGCGCAGCGGGCGCTCCTCGCGCTCCGGCGTGGAGCCGGGCACCAGGTTGGCCGCCGGAACGCGACGGGGCAGGCCCGCGGTGGTGTCATTGCCGACCTGCGGGCGGGCCGCCTGCTCGGCGGCACGCCAGCCGCTGTCCATGTTCGAGTTCCAGGTGGTCTCGGTGTCGCTGCTCGGCCCGGCGAACCAGGCCGAGGAGACCGACGCGAAGATCAGCAGGTCGTCGTCCTCGCCGGAGGCCGGGCTGGACGCGCGCTCGGTGCGGCGCGGCTTGGGCCGTGCCCCGGTCAGCGCGCTGTCGTCGACCAGACGCAGCGGGGGCTCGTCGCGGCCGCCGCGGCCGTTGCGGCGGGCGGGCTCGTCGGCCATCCGCAGCGACGGCGAGTCGGGCAGCACCAGGTCGTCATCGAGCCAGGGCGGGGTGATCCGCCCGTCGGCGGGACGCGCGGGCTCCTCGGGCTCGGGGTTGAGCGGCCAGTTCGCGCGGGAACCGGCGGGGGCCGCCGGCGACTGCGGCGCCATGCCCAGCGGGTCGGCCGGCATCCGGGTGATGTCGGTCGGCACGTCGGTCGCGGACGGCGCGTTGAAGCGCGGGCGCTCCCCGGTGTCGCGGAGGCTGTCCTGCTGCTGGAAGCCGCTGCGGGCGCGCTCGGCCAGCTCGTTGGCCAGCCGCTCGGCGGCCGACGGCTGGTATCCGCGCGGGGCGCGGTCGTCGAGGCCGTTGGCCCGGTCCAGGGAGGGCTGCTGGTATCCGCCGCGCGGGGCGCGGTCGTTCGCCAGGTCCGCGGGCGGCTGCTGGTATCCGCGCGATGCGCGGTCGCTCAGGTCCGCGGTGGGCTGCTGGTATCCACGGGGCGCGCGCTCGTCCAGGTCCGCGGTGGGCTGCTGGTATCCACGGGGCGCGCGCTCGTCCAGGTCCGCGGTGGGCTGCTGGTATCCACGGGGCGCGCGCTCGTCCAGGTCCGCAGTGGGCTGCTGGTATCCACGGGAAGCGCGCTCGTCGAGGTCGGCAACCGGCTGCTGGTAGCCCCGAGGCGAGTGGTCGGCGAGCTCGTTCGACGGCTCGGGGGCCGACTGCTGATAGCCGCGGTGCTCGACGGTCTCGTCGGGCAGCTCTGCGGACGGGGCCTGGTTGAACCCGCGCGCGGCGCGCTCACTGCTGATGGCCGCGTTGGTCAGGGTGGGCACGAACGGCTTGCCCGCCTCGGCCGGCGCGCGCGAGGAGCGCTGTGCCGGGATCGGGGTCTGCCGCGGCGGGATCGGGGTGGGCGCCTGCCGGGTGGGCGCGGCCGGGGCCTCCTGGCGCGCCGCCACGGGCATCGCGACCATCGGGGTACCCGTGATCGGGGTCGGCTCGAAACCGGGCGGCACGGGCGGCGTGGCGGGCGCCCACGCGGGCCGGTCCACCGGCGGCGGCGCGAGCGGCGTGCTCGACACCGGCTCGGGTGCGGTCGGCGGGGCCTGCACCGGGCGCGGCTGCGCCGGTGCGGCGTTCACTGCGGTCGGCTGCACCCGGCGGCGCGCGCCGGTGGCGGCGGCCATCGCGGGCGGCGCGGAGGTGACGGCCACGCCGGTCCGCCGGGCGGGCTGGGCCGGGGCGGCGACCGGCGGCGGGGCCATCCGGTCGGCGAGCGTGTCGATGAGGGCGACGCTGGCGGCGTCGGACGAGCGCACCGCGGCGACGCTGTGCCGCACGGACTCGGCCACGGCGGCGGTCAGCTGCTTGCCGATGCCGTTGCGGCGGGGGGTCTCGGCGATGGCGACGCGCAGCGCGGTGACCGCCTCCAGGGCGGTGCCGCTGTCGCAGACGCCGTCGGCGACCAGGCGCGCGGCGACGGTCTCGGCGGTCGCGCCGTTGTCGCGGTTGCGGGAGCCGGACTGCCCGGCGAGCATGCCCGGCTCGGGCAGCGCCTCGAGCACGGCCAGGGCGACCGGGGCGGCGGGGTCGGGGTAGGCGCGCAGCGCGGCCGGATACAGCTCGCGCAGCACCTCGCGCAGGGCCACCGCGGCGGCGTGCCGGCCGACGGCCAGCGCCGCGTGCGCGGCCAGCACCGGCTTGAAGGCGACGAACTCTCGGGGCGCGGGACCGACCACCGCGGACAGGGCACCGGCCTGCAGTGCGCGGGCGAGCCCGACGGCACGGCGCTCGTCGGGGGAGGAGTTGGCCTCGTCGAGGGACTCGTCGTCGGCGAACCGGTCGGCGAAGTCGTCGGCGGACTCGTCATCGGTGTACGCGATCGCCCGGCCGGACGCGGCGAGCAGCGAGATGACCTGCTGGTCGTCGCTGTCCGCGGCCACCGTGACCATCGTCGAGCCGCCGAACCTCTCCGCCAGCAGCGACGTCACCAGCGCGTAGCCGGCGGGATCGTCGTTGATGACGCAGAACTCCAGCAGCCTGCCGGAGTCGTCGACAACGGCGACGGTCAGCCGGTTCACGGCCGCCGCAAGGTTGTCCCCCGCGTCGACCTCCGGAGCTGTCGACGCGATACCGCAGTACACCCGCACGAGCGCCACGGACTCGTCCTCCTCCCGGACCCCTCGTGTGCCAAAGACTGATGTTCCCTGGTTAGGGGTCAGTCGCGCCAGTCCACAGCGCCAGAGATCTTGCCAATAATCGAGCGCCAGCCGATGGATGCCTGCTCTGCCCCGATTTTCTTCAGCTTTCGCTTCGCGAAGAACGCACCGAGACCGCCCTCTTCCGAAGCGCGCAGCGCGTCGTCGAGGTCGTCGAGCGGGGAACCCGGGGAGAGCGCCACCAGAACCGGCTTGAGGCGCAGAGCGTAGCTCACGTCCCTGGCAAACTCCCCAGCGCGCAGCACCAGCTCGGCATCCCAGGCGTCCGGCCCGCCGCGCAGGTTCTCCACGACCAGGTCCAGTTCGTACGCGTCGTCCTCGCCCGCGACCACGTCGGTGGCCTTGACCGACTTGGCCAGCTTCGACCAGCCTTCGAGCTGCTTGAGATCGTGCGGGGCACCGGAACGCACGAAGTCCGCCAGGCCCTTGGCCGACAGGAACAGCAGCAGGCGGCCCTTGTGCGAGAGGAACATGGGCACTTCCTCGTCGGAGACGACGGCGGCGTCCTCGTCGTCCTCCTCGTCGGCGGCGTCCTCGGCCTCCACCGCGCGCTCGGCGACCTCGTCCTCGGCGGCACCCGCGGCGACCTCGTCGAGGGCCTCCTTGGTCCACTGGAACTCGGGCAGCTCCTCGTCGTCGGCGACGCCGAGGGGGCGGCCGGTGCGACCGGCGAAGATCGCGTCGTCGTCCTCGCGGTCGGCGATGTCGGTCGGGGTCAGCTCGCTCGCGGGACGGTACGCCCGCAGCGTCAGTCCGACCTTGCCGCCGGGCAGGGCGACCTCGACCGGCGAGACCTGGTACTCGTCCCAGAGCGTGCTTGCCACTGCTGACCTCCGCCGTTCAGCTGCCGACCTCTACCGGGTCGGTGACTCTCCGCACACCCTAGTGGTTCGGGTCATCCCCCGTGCGCCCGCACCCAACCCTGCGTCCCGCGCTCCCGCACCCGGCCGCCGTCCAGCACCAGGACCTCGTCGAACGCGTCGAGACCGGTCAGCCGGTGGGTCACCAGCACCACCGAGCGGTCGCCGCGGTGCGCCAGCACGGCGGCGAGCACCGCGTCCGCCTGCCCGGGATCGAGGCCCTCGGTGGGCTCGTCGAGCAGCAGCACCTGCGGGTCGGCCAGCACCGCGCGGGCCAGCGCGAGCCGCTGCCGCTGCCCGCCGGACAGCTCCGCGCCGTCCTCGCCGACGCGCACGTCCAGCCCGTGCGTGTCCACCCAGTCCCCGAGCCCGGCGGTCCGGCAGGCGGCGACCAGCTCGCCGTCCGTCGCGCCGGGGCGGGCCAGCAGCAGGTTGTCGCGCACCGAGGCGTGGAACAGGTGCGCGTCGGCCAGCAGCCCGGTCACGACCCCGGGCCACCGCTCCCGGTCGAACGCCGTGATCGGCGTGCCGTCGGCGACCACGCTGCCGGTGTCCGGCGCGATCGCGCCGGTGAGCAGGGCGAGCAGGGTGCTCTTGCCGGCGCCCGACGGGCCGACCACCGCGACCCGGCGACCGGGCGGCAGGTCGAGGTCGATGTCGTGCAGCGCGGGCGGAGCGTCAGCCCGGTAGCGCACCCCCGCGCCGCGCAGCCGCAGGTGTACGGAACCGTCCGGGAGCGCCAGCCCGCCGGACGCGCCGGTCGCCGGCTCGCCCAGCAGCTCGGCGACGCGTCGCAGGCTGCCCTGGATCTCGGCGCCCTTGCGGGCGGCGGCCAGCAGCGACAGCGCCAGTTCCCCGGCGGCCAGGGTGGCCACCGCCAGCACCGCGAGCCACACCCCGGGCAGGCCGCGGGACATCGCGGTGATCATCACGGCCATCGCGGTCACCCCGCCGAACGCGGTCGCCGCGGCGTCCACCGCGAACGAGCGCCGGGCCAGCGCGCGCTCCACCCGGGCCAGCTCGTCGGCGTGCGCCGCACCGCGGGCCTCGTACTCGGGGCGGGCGCCGAAGGCGGCGAGGTCGGCCGCGCCGTGCACCAGGTCGACGGTGTCCACCGCGTACGCCGCGCGCAGCGGGGCCAGCCTGGCCGACCCGTGCCGGGCCAACCGGGCGGCCAGCAGCGGCAGCGCCACGCCGGTGACCAGCAGGCCGGCCAGCAGCACCAGGGCGGTGGCCGGGTCGGCGAGCAGGGCCGTGCCGACCGCGGCGACGGCGACCAAACCGGCCGCGGCCATCGGCAGCAGCACCCGGATCACCAGGTCCTGCACCGCGTCGACGTCGGAGACCATCCGGCTGAGCGCGTCCGCCCGGCGGGCCGGGGGCCGGTCGACCAGCGCCGCGAAGATGCGGGCGCGCACCTCGGTGACCATGCGCAGCACGGCGTCGTGGCTCGCCAGCCGCTCCACGTAACGCAGCACGCCGCGGCCGATGGCCAGCGCCCGCACCAGCACGATCGCGATCGACAGCGCGATCAGCGGCGGCTGCCCGGCGGCTGTCGCCAGCAGCCACGTCGCGGCGGCCATCAACCCCAGACCCGCCGCCTCGGTCCCGGCCGCCAGCAACCCGGCCCCGACGAACCGCCACCGCAACGGGTACGCAAACACCAGCACCCGCCGCATCGCCGCGTCGCCGCTCACCACGTCACCCCGTTTCCCGGCCTGCAGTTTCGGGGAAACTGCAGGCTACGACCCACCGATTCCGGCAGTTTCCCCGAAACTGCAGGCCGCGTGGCGGTGCGCGGCGAGGCGGTCATGCGGTCACCAGTTCGTGGAGGGTGCCTTGGTCGACGCGGACCACGCGGGTGGCGGCGGCGAGGAGGGCGGGGCGGTGGGCGACCAGGAGTGCGGTGCGGCCCTCGACCAGGGACAGCGTCGAGGAGACCACGGCCTGCTCGCTGGCGGCGTCGAGGCGGGCCGTCGGCTCGTCGAGCAGCAGCAGGGGAGCGTCGCGCAGGAAGGCGCGGGCCAGCGCGAGCCGCTGCCGCTCGCCGCTGGACAGGCCGTGCCCGCGCTCGCCGAGCACGGTGTCCAGGCCCTGCGGCAGCGCGTCGACCACCGGGCCGAGCGCGGCGGAGCGGGCCGCCTGGGCGATGCGTTCCCGGGGCGCGTCGGGCGTGCCCAGCGCGATGTTGGCGGCCAGCGTGTCGGCGAACAGGTGGGCCCGCTGCGGCACCCAGCCGAGCTGCCGCCGCCAGCCGTCGAGGTCGAGTTCGGCCAGGTCGGTGCCGTCCACCAGGATCCGGCCCGCGGTCGGCGTGGTGAAGCCGAGCAGCAGGTTCAGCAGCGTGCTCTTGCCGCCGCCGCTCGGGCCGACCAGGGCGATCCGCTCGCCGGGCCGGACGGTGAGGTCGACGTCGCGCAGCGCGGTGGTGCGCTCGTACGCGACGGTCACCCCGCGCAGCTCGATCGGGCCGCCGCGCGGCGCGGTGCGCGTACCCCCGGGTGTTTCCCCGTCGGCGGCCGCGAGCAGGGTGAACGCCTGGTCCAGCGCAGCCAGGCCCTCCATGCTCGCGTGGAACTTCGTGCCCGCGGCGCGCAGCGGGGCGTACGCCTCCGGGGTCAGCAGCAGCACGGTGAACGCGGCGGCCAGCGTCATGCCGCCGCCCAGCAGCCGCAGGCCCACCGGCACCGCCACCAGCGCGACCGAGATCGTGCCGACCAGCTCCAGCACCAGCGCGGACAGGAAGGCGATGCGCAGCGTGCGCATGGTCGCCTCGCGATGCCGGTCGGCCATCTCCCGCACCGCGGCGACCTGCGCCCGGGCCCGGCCGAACGCCTTCAGCGTGGGCAGGCCGGACAGCATGTCCAGGAAGTGCCCGCCGAGCAGGCGCAGCCGCCGCCACTGGCGCTCGGTCGCGATCCGGGTCTGCCAGCCGACCAGGATGCCGAAGATCGGGATGAGCGGCAGCGTGACCAGCACGATCACCGCCGAGGCGAGGTCGGCGAACGCCAGCATGGCCAGCACCCCGACCGGCACCGTCACGCCCAGCACGAGCTGTGGCAGGTATCCGGTGAAGTAGCCGTCCAGCGCGTCCAGGCCCCGCCCGGTGAGCGTGGCCAGCTCCCCCGCGCGCTGCCCGGCCAGCCAACCCGGCCCGCGGCGGCCGACCGCGCCGAGCAGGTCGGCCCGCAGGCTCGCCTTGACCGTGGCCGCCATGCGCGCCGCGACCACGCCCAGCCCGCTGGTGAGCGCCGCGCGGGCGGCCAGCGCGAGCAGGAACACGGTGATCGCGGCCGGGTCGAGCCGCAGCTCCACCGCGGCGGCCAGCGCTCGGGCGAGCGCGGCCGCCGCGGTGACGACGGCGACGGCGACGGCCGCACCCAGCAGCCCCAGCAGGACCACGTCACGCCGGGTGGACGGGACCTGCCGGAGCAGACGGGGATCGAACGGACGCGCCACGCTGTCCATCGTGCCCGATGACGTGGGTCACTGCCCCGCAGGCCCGGCCACCGTGATGCTCTCGGCGAACCGGATCAAGTCCGCCTCGCTCAGATCACCCCGGCTCTGCGAGATCAGCATGACCCGTCCCTCGGCCAGCAGGATCGCCAGCGTGGTCGGCCTGCCGTCGGGGCCGATGCTCACCGCCGCCGGCAGGCCACGCACCGTCAGCGAACTGGCCGGTGTCACCAGGCCGTTGTCACCCCCGATGCCCACGCAGATGCCTTCCGGGTCCTGGTACGTCAGCCGGGGCTCGCGGCTCAGGCAGACATGCCCCGAGTCGAGGCTGCTGACCTCGTACCCGTCGGGCATCAGCGTGTAGGACAGGCGCGGCGTGGCGGTCATCCGGCCGGGGCGCAGCTCGCGGGCGATCCGTTCGACCTGCGCCACGGTCAGGTCGCGGAAACTCTGCACCGTCACCCACCGGCCGTCGCGCTGCCAGGTCAGGCCGACCCGGACCTCGCCGTTCTCGCCGGTGCCCGTGCGCAGCGTCGCCGCCGCCCCGTTGACCTGCGTGCTCTTCGTCTCGGCCGCCTCCCAGTCCCAGTCGTACGGGGTGGGCCCGGCGTAGATCAGCAGCTGCTGCGCGCCGCCGGTGCTCTCCACGCCGGTCATGTCCAGCGCGGAGACGACCTGCAGCGGCCCGACCGACGGCGGCACGAAGCCCAGCTGGTACGGGAACTCCGGCAGCGGTTCCGTGGCCGTCCGCGGCACGAGCGCCGACGCGGCGGTGGCCGACGGGCTGACGCTCACAGCCGGGGTCGGCGTCGGGGTGATCACGGGCGGCGGCTGCTCGCCGCGCCATACCGGTGCCAGCACGAGCAACGCGGCGAGCACGGCGGCCGCGGTCGCGGCCAGGGCCGCCCGGCGACGCAGCCGCACCCCGGCCGCCCGGCGGCGCACCGCGTCCACGGGCACGCCCGGGAAGTTCCGCTCACCCGCGGGCACCGGCGCCGGCGCGCTGACCCGGTCGCGCAGCGCGGCCAGCCCGCGCGACGCGTGCACTCGCACCGTCGCGGGCGCGCAGTCCATCAGCTCGGCGATGCGCCCGTCGTCCAGGTCCTCGAAGAAGCGGAGCACGAGCACCGTGCGCTGGCGGCGGGGCAGTGTGCCCAGCAGCGCCCACAGCTCGTCGCGCACCGCATGGCGCTGCGCGAAGTCGTCGGCGTCCGCGGTGTCCGGGGTGGTCTCCAGCGGGCGCTCCCGGTGCGACAGCCGCCGCCACCAGGACGAGTGCGCCCACACCACGGCCTTGCGCAGGTACGCGTCCGGGTTCTCCGCCTCGATGCGGTCCCAGCGGTGGTATGCCTTGGCCAGCACCTCCTGCACCAGGTCCTCGGCCAGGTGCCGGTCGCGGCAGAGCAGGTAGGCGAAGCCGACCAGCGGCCCGGAACGGGCGCGGACGTAATCCTCGAACTCCGGGTGCACGGGCGGTCTCCTCAGCCGTGAGCGGTGGTCTCGCGGCTAAGACGCCACCGCACCGGCGTGCTGTTTACCGGTGCGGGAAGAAATCTCGGATCACCGATGCGGCACGGTCCGCAGCCGGGTGAGCAGGGCGTCGCGAATGGCCGGGCGGTTGCCGAAGACCAGCAGGAAGGCGGCCTCGCGGAGCAGCCGCTGGGCATGGTTGTCGCGCAGCACGGCCCGCGCGCCGGTCTGCACCGCCAGTTGTGCGGCGGCCCGCAGCACCAGGTCGGAGGCGGCCGCGCGGGCGGCGGGCACCGCGCCCGCGTCGGCGGCCAGCAGCGCGGCGCGGGTCGTGGCCAGTTCGGCGTCGAGCGGGCTCGGGCCGAGCAGCCGGCAGCAGCGGTTCACCACACCGAGCGCGAGGAAGCCGTTCAGGGCCGAGCCGCTCGCGTCCGATGACGACCATTTCTCGTACGCCCGCACGTCGGCGAGCCGGTCCGCGGGCACGAAATGGCCGTCGAAGCGCACGTCGACGGTCCGGCTCGCCTGCACCGCGACCAGTTCCAGCGGCGTGGGGACCAGCGTCGGCGCGTCGACCGCGTCGACGAACAGGAAGTGCACGTCGTCGTGTTCGTCGCGCGCGGCCGTGTACAGCGTGTCGATCATGTCCCAGCCGGTCACCCATGGCACCACCCCGTCGAGCAGGTAGCCGCCGTCGACGGCGCGCACCCGCATCGGCGCGGCGGGACTGCGCAGCCCGGCCAGCGCGATGCCGGCCCGGCGTACCCCTTTGGCCAGGGGTTCCAGCCAGGTCGCACGGATGCCGGGACGGTCGCTGTGAGCCGCGGCCAGCACCGGGCCGTGGTGTTGCAGCCAGACGAACGCCGTGCTCAGGCAGCCGCTCGCGAAGGTCTCCACGAGCGAGGCCGCGAACGGGAGGTCCATTCCGAACCCGCCGGCGTCCGGCGGCGCGGCCACCCCGTAGAAGCCCTCAGCGGCGAGCAGGTCCAGTTGCGACGCGGGCACCCGGTCGGCGGCGTCCACCGCGAGCGCGGCCGGGAAGAGGACCTCGTCCGCGATCTCCTGCGCACGTGCCCGCATTCGGCTCGCCTCAGCCACGTTGCCCCCCTTCACCCACCCAGGATCGCAGAGCGCGCGGGTCAGGGAGTGCGGGGTCGGATCTCGTCGTCCGGGTCCGGGTCGACGAGCAGGCCGCCCTGCATGCCGATGAAGTGGTAGCTGACCTGCCGCAGCGGCCACAGCACCCAGGGGCGGTCGGCCGCGGCGATCGTGCGGCCGTCGGCGTGCCCGGCCGTGCCCACCAGCACCCAGGAGTAGGTGGTGGACAGCACGGTGCTCGCGTCGCCGGTGACACCGACCGGGGTGAGCCCCCGGGGCAGGCCGGCGCGCACCTCGTCGGCGGTCTCGTCGTCGGCGTACAGCACGGCCCGGAAGGTGGCGACCGCGTCGCTGTCGTCGGTCGTGTACGACGCCCGTACGGTCAGGTAGCACAGGCTCCGGTTGAGCAGCGCGTCGTCGGGCAGCACCCCGTCACAGCCGCGGATGTCGTCGGCGGAGGTCCGGGTGAGCCGGTCGCCGTTCATGGTCAGCTCGGCCGGGAAGACCTCGGTGGCGCGTACCCAGGTGGGGTCGCTCTTGGCGATCGCGACCGGCAGCGCGGCGATCAGCAGCACCACCGCGCCGGTCAGCGCGATGGTGTTGTAGCGGCGCTCGATCGCCGGGACGGCCTTGCCGGCGAACACCAGGCCCATCATGAACAGCAGCGCTGCGCCCGCTCCGCCCAGGCTCCACAGCAGGCCGTCGGCGACCGCGTCGCTGCCGGGGCCCTTGAGCAGGTCGGACAGGTCGCGTCCGCGGCCGGGGACGAAGGTGACGACGATCAGGTAGACCACGGCCGCCGTGCTGCCGAGGCCGATCCGGCCCGACCTGCCGAGCTTGCGCCAGAACAAGCCCGCCGCGAGCAGCACCGCCGCCGGTGCGGCGACCACGAGCCAGCCCGTCGTGGTCATGCCGGCGGCGGAGCAGCCCGACAGGTAGCAGGCGAAGCCGAGCACCGTGGCGCGGACATACCCGCCGAGGGCGACGTAGGTGACGAACAGGGCGGCGATGCCGAGGACTGCGAGCAGGCCCCACCGGCCGCCGGATCGCGGGCCGGAGCCCTTGCCGCTCGATTGAACAGCCGCGATGGCGGCGGCCCGCCGCCGTGCCTTCCGGCCGACGTGCTCCACGGGGCCGGTGTCGGGGAGGGGGCTGCTCATGGTCGGCCACCCTAACGAACCTTCGCACGCCCGCTCTGCGGCCGTGCGAATGCGCAGCGCCGGGTGCTCTCGGCGCAGCCCCGCGCGCTGCCACAAACCCCCAGCTCAGCGGCTTGGAATGATAGGAAGGGCACCTTCTGCAACGCGTAGCGATAAGAAGGTGCCCTTCCTTCGTCACATGCCCTTGGGGTGCCAGACCGTCTTGGTTTCGAGGTAGGCGGTCATGGGGGCGAGGCCGGGGTCGGCGGACCAGTCGACGGCGGCCGGGCGGCGTACCCGCTTGAGGGTCTCCGCGGCGGCCTGCTCCAGCTCCAGGGCCAGCTTGGCGTCGGTGACGCCGGTCAGGTCGAGGCCGTTGACGTCGCTGTGCGAGGCCAGCCACGGGGCGACCTCGGCGGCCGAGCCGGTGAGGATGTTGACCACGCCGCCGGGCACGTCGGAGGTGGCCAGGACCTCGGCAAGGGTGATCGCCACGCGCGGGGCGTCGGTGATCACGATGACCGTGTTGCCGGTGGCCATCGCCGGGGCGATGACGCTGACCAGGCCGAGCAGGGTCGGCTGGGACGGTGCGACGACCGCGACCACGCCGCTGGGCTCGGGCGAGGAGATGTTGAAGAACGGTCCGGCGACCGGGTTGGCCCCGCCCACCACCTGCGCGAGCTTGTCCGTCCAGCCCGCGTACCAGACCAGCCGGTCGATCGCCTCGTCCACCTCGGACGCGGGCACCTCCAGGGAGGTGAACTCGTCGCGGCGGCCCTCCAGCATCTCGGCGATCCGGTAGATCACCTGGCCCTTGTTGTACGCCGTCGCGCCGGACCACTTGCCGAACGCGGCCCGCGCGGCGAGCACGGCGTCGCGGGCGTCCTTGCGGGAGGCCTGGGCGGCGTTGGCCACGAATTGCCCCTTGCTGTCGGCGACGACGTAGGTGCGGCCCGACTCGCTGCGCGGGAACGCACCACCGATGAAGAGCTTGTACGTCTTGCGTACGGCGAGCCGCGGCGCGGTGGCGACGGCGCCCGCGGTGACCCGGGTGGCGGAGGCGACGGAGTCCGCGGACTCCTTCTTCTTAGCCGGCAAGGTAGGCCTCCAGCCCGTGGCGGCCGCCCTCGCGGCCGTATCCCGATTCCTTGTAACCGCCGAACGGCGAGGTCGGGTCGAACTTGTTGAACGTGTTCGCCCAGACGACACCGGCCCGGAGCTGGTCGGCGATGGCGAGGATGCGGGAGCCCTTCTCGCTCCACACCCCGGCCGACAGCCCGTACGGCGTGTTGTTGGCCTTCTCGACCGCCTCGCCCGGGGTGCGGAAGGTCAGCACCGACAGCACCGGCCCGAAGATCTCCTCGCGGGCGATGCGGTGCGCCTGGGACACGCCCGTGAAGATGGTCGGGGCGAACCAGAAGCCGCGTTCGGGCAGCTCGCAGGCGGGCGACCAGCGCTCCGCGCCCTCGGCGGAGCCGATCTCGGCCAGCGCCTTGATCCGGGTCAGCTGCTCGGCCGAGTTGATCGCGCCGACATCGGTGTTCTTGTCCAGCGGGTCGCCGACGCGCAGGGTCGCCATGCGCCGCTTCAGCGACTCCAGCAGCTGGTCGGCGACCGACTCCTGGACCAGCAGCCGGGAGCCCGCGCAGCAGACGTGGCCCTGGTTGAAGAAGATGCCGTTGACGATGCCCTCGACGGCCTGGTCGATCGCGGCGTCGTCGAACACGATGTTCGCCGCCTTGCCGCCCAGCTCCAGGGTGACCTTCTTCCTGGTGCCCGCCACCGCCTTGGCGATGATCCGGCCGACCTCGGTCGAGCCGGTGAAGGCGACCTTGTCCACGTCAGGGTGGTTGACCACGGCCGCGCCGGTCTCGCCCGCGCCGGTGACGATGTTGACCACGCCCGGCGGCAGCTCGGCCTGCTGGCAGATCTCCGCGAACAGCAGCGCGGTCAGCGGGGTCGTCTCGGCGGGCTTGAGCACCACCGTGTTGCCCGCGGCCAGCGCCGGGGCGATCTTCCAGGCCAGCATGAGCAGCGGGAAGTTCCACGGGATGACCTGCCCGGCCACGCCCAGCGGGCGGGGGTCCGCGCCGAAGCCGGCGTACGGCAGCTTGTCGGCCCAGCCCGCGTAGTAGAAGAAGTGCGCCGCGGCCAGCGGCACGTCCACGTCGCGGGACTCCTTGATCGGCTTGCCGTTGTTCAGCGACTCCAGCACGGCCAGCTCGCGGCTGCGCTCGGCGATGATGCGCGCGATCCGGAACAGGTACTTGGCCCGCTCCCGGCCCGGCATCGGACCCCACACGTCCTCGTAGGCGCGGCGGGCGGCCTTGACGGCCCGGTCCACGTCGGCGGTCGAGGCCTCGGCGACCTCGGCCAGCACCTCCTCGGAGGCGGGGGAGATGGTCTTGAAGCTGCCCGCGCCGTCGACGAACTCGCCGTTGATGAACAGCCCGTACGACGGCTGCAGCTTCACGATCGAGCGCGACTCCGGCGCCGGCGCATACTCAAAAGCGCTCATGTCTTAGTCCAGGGTGAAGTAGTCGGGGCCGCTGTAGTGGCCGGTGGCGAGCTTGGTGCGCTGCATCAGCAGGTCGTTGAGCAGCGTGGACGCGCCGAACCGGAACCAGTCCGGGTCGAGCCAGCCGTCGCCGGCGATCTCATTGACCATGACCAGGTACTTGATGGCGTCCTTGGTGGTGCGGATGCCGCCCGCGGGCTTCACGCCGACCTTGCGGCCGGTGGCGTCGAGGAAGTCCCGCACCGCCTCCAGCATGATCAGCGTGACGGGCAGGGTGGCCGCGGGGGCGACCTTGCCGGTGGAGGTCTTGATGAAGTCGCCGCCCGCCAGCATGGCCAGCCAGGACGCGCGCCGCACGTTGTCGTAGGTGACCAGCTCGCCGGTCTCCAGGATGACCTTGAGGTGGGCGCTGCCGCAGGCCTCCTTGATCGCCACGATCTCCTCGAAGACCTCCAGGTAGCGGCCGGCCAGGAAGGCGCCCCGGCTGATCACCATGTCGATCTCGTCGGCGCCCGCGGCGACCGCGGCCCGGGTGTCGTCCAGCTTCACCTTCAGCGGGGCCTGCCCCGACGGGAAGGCGGTCGCGACGCTGGCCAGGTGGATCCCGGAGCCGCGCAGCGCCTCGTGGGCGGTCGGCACCATCGACGGGTAGACGCAGATCGCGGCCACGGGCGGGCAGCTCGGGTCGCCCGGGTCGGGCTGCCGGGCCTTCGCGCACAGCGCCCGGACCTTGCCCGGGGTGTCGGCACCCTCGAGCGTGGTCAGGTCCACCATCCGGATGGCGAGGTCGATCGCCCAGGCCTTGGCGGTCGTCTTGATCGAGCGGGTGCCCAGACCCGCGGCGCGCGCGTCCGCACCGACCCGGTCGACGCCGGGCAGGCCGGAAAGGAACGTCCGCAGCGCCGCGTCAGAGCGCGTGACCTCGGACAACGGTGAGATGGTGGCCGTCATGCCGCGAAGTCTACGCGGTCTCATGAATATCGATCTTGTCCATCCCTTGAGATCGTGACGCTGTCGACAGGGGCTCTCCACGCCGCCGACATGCGCCGTTCACGCCACGTTGAAGCTGGTCACCGACCGTCCTGGTGTGCGCATCATGCACTTCACCGACACGTACCTGCCGCGCCGCGACGGAGTAGTCACGTCGCTGCGCACGCTGCGCGCGGCCCAGGCCGCCGCCGGACACGACGTGCACTGCGTCGTGCCGGCCCACGGGGACCAGGAGGACGAGCCCGGCCTGCTCCGGCTGCCGGCGCTCGCCTGCGGGGTCGCCGACCTGCGGCTCGCACGCTGGGCGCTGTGCGCCCGGTCGACCCGCGAGCAACTCGTCGCCGACCTGGGCGAATACCGGCCCGACGTGGTCCACGTGCACACGCCCGGCCCGACCGGGCTGCTCGGCGTGCTGCTGGCCGCGCGGCTCGGCGTGCCGCTGGTGCAGACGTACCACACGGACCTGCACGCCTACGCCGAGGCGTACCGGGTGCCCGGCTGGGCGCTGCGGCTGCTGCTGCGCCTGTACGCGGGACGGCTCGGGGTGCCCGCGGCGCTGCGGGGCGACCGCGCCGCGGCGCTCAGCGAGGGCAACCGGCTGCTGCTCGGCGACGCCCGTGCGGTGGTCGTGCCGACCCGGGCCGTGCTCGACCGGGTCGCCCTGCCCGTGCCCGCGCAGCGGATGGCGCTGGTCCCCACGGGGGTGGCGGAGCGCCCGGCGTCCCGCGCCGAGGCCGGGGCGTTCCGGGCCGGGCACGGCATCGGGCCGAAGGACCCCGTGGTGCTGTTCGTCGGCCGGGTCAACCGGGAGAAGGGCGTCGACCTGCTGGTCCCGGCGTTCGCCCGGGTGCTGGCGGCGTCGCCGAAAGCGCGGCTGGTGCTGGTCGGCGCGGTCTACGAGCGCCGCTGGCTGGCCCGGCTGCTGCGGGCGGCCGGACCCGGGGTCGCCGACCGGGTGGTGCTGACCGGGCAGCAGCCCCCGCACGTCGTGGCCGCGGCGTACGCGGCGGCCGACGTGTTCGCCTTCCCGTCGCGTACCGACACGCAGGCCCTCGTGCTGCAGGAGGCCGCCCTCGCCGGGCTGCCCGCGGTGCTGGCCGACCCGTCCCTGCACCGCTACGGCACCCTCGACGGCAACGCGGTGCTGGCCGAGCCCGATCCGGTCTCGTTCGGTGACGCCGTGCTGAAGCTGCTCACCGACCGCCGGGCCGCGCGCCGCCTCGGCGCCGCCGCGCGCGCCTGCGCCGCCGGGCACACCCCGCAGCGCTACGCCGAAGCGATGCACGCGGTCTACACCGCCGCCCACACCACGGTCGAGCCGGCCGCCGAGACAACCGCGCCCGCCCCGCTGACCCACGCCGCCCCCGCGCCTGTCCCGGTGCTCCCGGCCGGCCCGGCGCCGGCCCCGCTCGTTCACCTCGGCTCGGCGCTCGGGCCGCTGGTGCCTGCCGGACCCGCCCCGGAACCGCTCGTTCACCTCGGCCCGCCGATGGGCCCGCTCGTTCCCGCGGGCCACGTGCCGGATGCGCCCGGTCGTGCCGTACACGTGGCGGACGCGCTGGTCGCCGCGGTGCAGGCGGTGGACGACCGGGGTCGCCTGGCGACGCGCGGGGCGGGCTGAGCGCGGCTTACACCACCGAGGTCGCGCCCGTGACACCGGTTGGCACGACGCGGGCGGCTACGGGCGGGTAGTTTCACGTCGTGGACGTACTCGTCGTTGATCACCCGTTGGCCCAGGCCCGCCTCACCGCCATGCGCGACTCACGCACCGACTCGAGCAGCTTCCGGGCCGCGTTGCACGAGCTCACCACCATGCTGGCGTACGAGGCCACCCGTACCTTCAAGGCCGACACGTTCCCGGTCGAGACCCCGGTCGCGACCGCGGTGGGCACCCGCCTGGCGAACCCGCCGCTGCTGGTGCCGGTGCTGCGCGCCGGGCTCGGCATGGCCGACGCCGCGCTCAGCCTGCTGCCCGAGTCCTCGATGGGCTTCGTTGGCCTGGCCCGCGATGAGCACACCTTCGAGCCGCGCGCCTACATGGAGTCCCTGCCCGGCGACCTCACCGGCAAGCCGGTCCTGGTCCTGGACCCGATGCTGGCCACCGGCGGCTCGCTGGAGCACTGCTGTCGCCTGCTCGCCGACCGCGGCTGCACCGACATCGTGGTGCTCTGCGTCCTGGCCGCCCCGGCCGGCATCGACCGCCTCCGGAACTCCGGCCTCCCCCTCCGCCTCGTCACCGCCTCCATCGACGACCACCTGAACGACAACATGTTCATCGTCCCCGGCCTCGGCGACGCCGGCGACCGCCAGTTCGGCGGCATGCCCCGCTTCTAACCCACCGCCCGCGTGCGCCCTCCGCACGCGTTGATCATGAACTTGAGTCAGTGTTCGACGGCGTGTCGCCACCCCAGCGCCGTGATCGATTTCGTCCCGGTCCGGCCGCGCGGATGATCACGGTGGCAGGGTGGCGACACGCCGTCGAACACGTCCACAGGTTCATGATCAACCCGGGAGGGTGGGGCGGCGGAGGACGGCCAGGACGGACTGGCCGAAGGGTGGGCGTAGGCGGGACTCCAGGCGGCGGGTGATCGGGGTGACCAGGGAGTCGTAGACGCGCATCATGACGCCGCCCTTGGGGGACATGCCCAGCAGGCGCGCGGTGATGAAGTAGCAGATGAAGCCGAGCGAGTTGACGTACTCCATGCGCTCGACGGTCAGGCCGGCGGCGGTCGCCACCTCGGTGAGGGTGCGGCGGGTGTAGCGCCGCCAGTGGCCGGTCGCCACGTCGACCTTGCTCATCGCGATCGGGAACGCGGGGACCACCAGCACCATCGGGGCGCCGGGCTGGACCAGCCGCGCCATGCTGCGCAGTGCCGCCACGTCGTCCTCGATGTGTTCCAGGACGTTGTAACTGACCAGGGCCGTGTGGTCGCCGTAGGAGTCGGTGGGCAGCAGCAGCTCGCGGGCCTCGACCCGCGGATCGTCGGCGAACCGCTGCTTGAGGTCGACCAGCCGCTCCGGGTCGGCCTCGGTCGCGGTGAAGCGGTCCACGTACGGCAGCCACTCCAGCGCGTAGTCGCCGAGCCCGCTGCCCACCTCGATCGGATGCGCGCCGAGGTAGGGGGTGGCCATGCCGGCGAACCAGGTGCGGTGGTTCACCGCCTCGGCCAGGCTCTCCAGCACCGCGGCCTGGATCTTCTGGTCCCCGGTGAGGAGGCTCGGCTCCGTGGCGTACGTCGTCATCGACTGCATCCGTCCGATAGCTGCAACGAGAGTTGGTTTCCTGTTTGTCCCTAGCATTCAGGGCTAATCCGGACAGATTACCTAAATGCCGTACATTCGACGCTCGTGAAGACCGAAATTCAGGAGTGGCACCGGGTAAGGGCCACCCCCGCCGAGCGTTCCCGCCCTGCCGACACCCGGGTCGACCGGCGACGACGCGTCGACGTCGCGGTCGGGGCCGGTTTCCTGGTCGCGGCGGTGCTCGTGACGTCCGGCCTGTGGAACGACGGGTCACGCGCGCTGCTCTCCACCAACATCCCTGACCAGGTCTTCTTCCAGTTCGTACTGCGACACGGCCTCGACGTGCTGACCGGCGACACCGCGCCGTTCTTCACCGCGCAGATGAACGCCCCGCACGGGGTCAACCTGATGGCGAACACGGTGATCCTCGGGCTGGGCATCCCGCTCGCGCCGATCACCGCGATCTGGGGGCCGCAGATCAGCCTCGCGGTGCTGCTCGTGCTGGGCCTGGCCGGCACCGCCGCCGCCTGGTACTGGTTCCTGCGCCGGCACGTCACCACCTCGGCGGTGGCCGCCGCCGCGGGTGCGGCGCTGTGCGGCTTCGGCCCCGGCATGATCAGCCAGGCGAACGGGCATCCCAACTGGACCGCCCAGTTCCTGGTCCCGTTCCTGGTGCACCGGGCGCTGCGGATGGGCGAACCCGGCCGCTGCCTGCGCAACGGCGTGCTGCTCGGGCTGCTGGTGACCGGGCAGGCGTTCGTCAACGAGGAGGTGCTGCTCTACACGGCGCTGGCCTGCGCCGCCTTCCTCGCCGCGTACGCCGCGGCGACCTGGCCCGCGCAGCGGGCGGCGATCCGCCCCGTGCTGGCCACGGCCGCGATCGCGGCGCTGGTCGGGGGAGTGCTGCTGGCGTACCCCCTGTGGTCGCAGTTCTTCGGCCCGCAGAGCTTCCGCGGCCTGCCGCCCGGCGCCTCCGCCTACGGTGCGGACCTGGCCAGCTTCGCCGCCTTCCCGCGGCTGTCGCTGGGCGGCAACGTCGACACGGTCCGCCTGCTGGCGCCCAACGCCGCCGAGGAGAACACGTTCCTGGGCTGGCCGCTGCTGGCCGTGCTGGCCCTGGCCGTGGCGGGCTGGCTGTGGCAGCGGGCGCTGGTCCGGGCGCTGCTGGCCACCGGCGGCCTGTTCGCGGTCTTCGCGCTGGGCAGGCAGGTGTTCGCGGGCGGCGAGCGCACCGCGCTGCCGGGGCTGTGGCGGCCGCTGGGGCAGCTGCCGCTGCTGGAGTCCGTGGTGCCGGTCCGGTTCGGGCTGGTGCTGCTCCCGGTGGCCGGGGCGCTGCTGGCGCTGGCGATCGACGCCGTGCGGCGGCTGCCGCGCCGGTCGGCGGGCGAGCTGCCGGTGCGGCGGCTGGCGTACGCCCTGATCGCCCTGGCGCTGGTGCCGCTGCTGCCGCTGCCGCTGCTGACCCACCGGGGGGTCGCGGTGCCGCGGTTCATCACGGAGGGGACCTGGCGGGCGTACGTGCCCGCGGGCCGCACCCTGGTCACGGTGCCGGTGACGAGCAGCAAGCACAGCGACGGGATGCACTGGTGGGCGCAGTCCGGAGCGGACTTCGCGTTCCCGGGCGGCTACTTCATCGGGCCCGGTCGGCTGCCCGGCACTGCCACGTTCGGGCCCCCGCCGCGTCCGACGGATCTGCTGCTGGCCGCGGTCGCCGAGGGCGCGAAGGCGCCGCGGGTCACCGCGCGGATGCGCGACGGGCTCCGCGCCGACCTGCGGTTCTGGCAGGCGGGCGCGCTGGTGCTGTCCGATCGCGAACCGCGCGCCGACGTGCTGCGCGAGCTGGTGGACGATCTGCTGGACGACGAGGGTGTGCGCACCGGCGGCGTCACGGTCTGGGACGTCGCGTCGCTGGTGACCCCGACGGCCTGACCGGCCGAAAGCCGACCACGCGAACGGCGTGCCATTCGCCCAGGTCGAGACTGTGCAATGGCAGAGGGCACCTTCTTTGACGCGGCGCGTCAAAGAAGGTGCCCTCGCTTTGTCCTTACGGGCTGACGGACCAGATGCCGAGGGCGGCGGCCACCTCGGTGCGCAGCGCGCGGACGGTGGCGGCGGCGCGACCGCGGGCGGCGGTGACGTCGGCCTCGGAGACCGGCTCGACCACCTCCAGGTATGCCTTGAGCTTGGGCTCGGTGCCGGACGGGCGGACCACGACCCGGGCCGTGTCGGTGCGCAGGATGATCACGTCGGAGGCCGACTCGGCCGGGCGGTCGAGCAGGTCCTCGGTGGACGTGACGGGCTCGTCGAGCAGCGAGGTCGGCAGCTTGGCACGCAGGTGCGCCATCATCCGGCCGATCTCGTCCAGGTCGTCCACCCGCACCGAGAGCTGGTCGGTGACGTACAGGCCGAACTCGGCGGCCAGCTCGTCCAGCCGGTCGGTGAGGGTGCGCAGTTCCGCCTTCAGCCCGGCGGCCAGCTCGGCGACGAGCAACGCCGCGGTGATGCCGTCCTTGTCGCGGGCCATCCACGGCGCGACGCAGATGCCCAGCGCCTCCTCGTAGCCGTAGGCGAGGTCGGGCGCGGCGCGGGCGAGCCACTTGAACCCGGTGAGCGTCTCGGCGTACCCGACGCCGCGCTTGGCGGCCATCGCCCGCAGCATCGACGACGACACGATGGTCGTGGCGTACGTGCCGGTGCGGCCCAGCCGCATCAGGTGGTCGGCGAGCAGCACGCCCACCTCGTCGCCGCGCAGCATGCGCCAGCCGTTGCCGTTGCCGACCGGGACCGCGACGGCGCAGCGGTCGGCGTCGGGGTCGTTGGCGATGACGATGTCGGCGCGGCGCTCCGCGGCCAGCGCGAGGACCAGGTCCATCGCGCCCGGCTCCTCGGGGTTGGGGAAGGCCACCGTCGGGAACGCGCCGTCCGGTTCGGCCTGCGCGGGCACGACCGCGGGCAGTGCGAACCCGGCGCGCAGGAACGCGTCGCCGAGCACCTTGCCGCCGACGCCGTGCAGCGGCGTGTACGCCACCGCGAGGTCCTTGGGCTGGTCGTCCTGCACCACGGCGGCCGCGGCGGTCAGGTACGAGTCCAGGATGTCCTCGCCGAGCACCGTGCCCGGGTGGCCGAGCGGCACCTCCGACAGCAGCTTGACCGCGCGGATCTCCGCCTCGATCTCCTGGTCGGCCGGGGGCACGATCTGCGCGCCCGCGCCGAGCGGGCCGCCCAGGTGCTCGCCCAGGTAGACCTTGTAGCCGTTGTCCTGGGGCGGGTTGTGCGACGCGGTCACCATCACGCCCGCGACGGCGTCCATCGCCCGCACCGCGTACGCCAGCACCGGGGTGGGCAGCGGGCGCGGCAGCAGCGCGGCGCGCATCCCCGAGCCGGTCGCGACCCGGGCGGTCTCCAGCGCGAACTCGTGCGAGCCACGGCGCGCGTCGTAGCCGATGACCAGCAGGCCGCCGGGTTCGTGCTTGGTGAGCCAGTTGACCAGACCGGCGGCGGCCTGGCGCACGACGGCCAGGTTCATCCCGTTCGGGCCGGCCCGCAGCGGTCCGCGCAGGCCGGCGGTGCCGAACGTGAGCGGCCCGCTGAACCGGTCGGCCAGCTCCGCCTCGGTGGCCGGCAGGGCGTCCAGCAGCTGCTGGAGCTCCGTGCGCGAGACGGGGTCGGGGTCCTGAGCGATCCAGTGGCGTACGCGATCGGCAAGGTTGTCGGTCATCGGTGTTTCATAACACGCGAACCGGTCGTGTGCTCGGCAGACCCGTCAGGTTGCGACGATCGCGAAGGACTCGATCGCCGCGTCGAAGACTGCCCTGTCCTGCGCGAACGAGGTGTCCCACGTCGAAAGGTAGACGTGGTAGGCCGTGCCGTTGGCCACACCGATGCGCCAGACCGCGTGCCGTGCTTCCTTGTCCTTCGGGGTGCACAGGTACTCGAGCTGTGCCGCCGTCTCCAGCGGGCCCAGTTTCTGGTCGCCGAGGCCGACCCGCTGATAGGTCTCCTTCTGGCACTTCTTGGGGTCCTTGATGAAGTTCTTCTCGAAGCTCTCCAGCTCGCGGGTCGGGTTGGAGCCGGGCTTGTAGACGTTGATGCGCAGCCAGCGGTCCTTGTCGGCGGGATCGCGGTAGTCCACGTAGCTGCCCGACTTGACCGGCGTCCAGCCCTTGGGGACCAGCACCGTGACGTCCTTGAAGGTCACCCGCTCCATGCCCTCGGGCACCTGTGAGGAGGCGGACGAGGCGGCCGGGGCGCTCGGTGAGGGGCCGCCGTTCGCGCTGGGCGTGTTCTCGTCGTCGCCGCCCATCACGGCCCAGGCCACGCCGGTGACCACGAGCACGCCCGCGAGTCCCGCGCCGACGGCCAGGCGCATCCGCTTCGGCCAGGCCTTGACCTGCCCGACCACGCCGTCCAGCGCCGACGGCCCGGCGGGCCGGGCGGCCTTGGGGGCGACCGTCTGCAGGGCGCCGGTCGGCGCGGGGTGCGCTCCGGTCGGCAGGTCCAGCGGGTCCGGCCCACCCTGCCGGGCGTGGCCGCCGGCCCGGGAGGACGGCATCTCGCCGGTGTGCAGCAGCGCCCGGCCGCCGATCTCCTTGGCGGGGCGCTCGGGCTGCGCGGCGGCCGGGGTGACCCACGCGGTCGTGCTGGGCTGCGGCGCGACGACCGCCCAGGGGTCGGTGACGTGCTGCGGCACGGCGTTCTGGGCCAGCGGGCCGGCCAGCAGCTCGCGCAGCGTGGCGCGGGCGGTGGGCACGTCCCAGCGCCGGTCCGGGTTCTTCTCCATGAGGCCGTAGAGCACCTCGCGCAGCGGGCCGCAGCGCTGCGGCGGCACCGGCTCCTCCTCGACCACGGCGTGCATGGTGGCCAGCGGGTCGCCCTTGTCGAACGGCGGGCGGCCCTCGACGGCCGTGTACAGGGTCACGCCGAGGGAGAACAGGTCGCTGGGCGGGCCGAAGCGGTGGCCCAGCGCGCGCTCGGGGGAGATGAAGTGGGGGGAGCCCAGCACCATGCCCGGGGTGGTCAGCTGCACGTCGGTCGGCAGCTTGGCCACGCCGAAGTCGGTGAGCACGCAGCGGCCGTCCTTGGTGATCAGGACGTTGGCCGGCTTCACGTCGCGGTGCAGCACGCCCGCGGCGTGCGCCACCTCCAGCGCGCCGAGCAGCGCGACGCCGATCTTGGCCACGGCGCGGGGGGCCAGCGGCCCGTCCTCGATCACCATGTCGGCGAGGCCGCGCGCGTCGAGCAGCTCCATCACGATCCAGGGCCGGCCGCCCTCGGTGACCACGTCGAAGACCTGGACCACGCTCGGGTGCGACAGGCTGGCGGCGGCACGCGCCTCGCGCAGGGTGCGCTCGTACATCGAGGCGGCGTCGCTGGCGGCCAGGCCCGGGGGCAGCACGACCTCCTTGACCGCGACCTCGCGGCGCAGCACGGTGTCGGCGGCGCGCCAGACGGTGCCCATGCCGCCGTGCCCGATCGCGGTGCGGAGTGAATAGCGTCCGCCGATGACGGTGCCCGGAGCCGCACGGCCCGGAGTGGGGCTGCCGCTCCAGGTGGATGCATGGGTGGTCACTGCTGATGCCGCCAAAGGAGAGGGGACGATGGCAAAGGGGAATGGGTCAGTCGACCCCTATCCTGTACGACGCGCCGCCGCAGCGAAAGCCGTGGGCGGGTTCTGGGGCCGAATTTCACGGTTCCGTCCGCCTGTCATCACCCTGGGTGTAAGTGATGTGCGCAATCCCTCACCCCGGCGGACGGCGCCGCCGCCTAACATCCCGGGTATGAACGAGCGTTCAACACGGCGTAGCGAGTCCGGCTTCCCGATCGAGCCCGTATACGGCCCGGCCGACGGCGAAAAGCCTGGTCAATACCCCTTCACCCGGGGTGTGTACCCGACCATGTACACCTCGCGGCCGTGGACCATGCGCCAGTACGCCGGGTTCGGCACGGCGGTGGAGTCGAACGCTCGCTACCACCAGCTGCTGAACGCGGGCACCATGGGCCTGTCCGTGGCCTTCGACCTGCCCACCCAGATGGGGTACGACTCCGACGAGCCGATCGCGCACGGCGAGGTCGGCAAGGTGGGCGTCGCGATCGACTCGATCGAGGACATGCGGCTGCTGTTCAAGGACATCCCGCTGGACAAGGTGTCCACCTCGATGACGATCAACGCGCCGGGCAGCGTGCTGCTGCTGCTCTACCAGCTGGTCGCCGAGGAGCAGGGGGTGCCGGGCGACAAGCTCAACGGCACCATCCAGAACGACATCCTCAAGGAGTACATCGCCCGGGGGACGTACATCTTCCCGCCCAAGCCGTCGCTGCGCCTGGTCGCCGACACGTTCGCCTACTGCCGGACCGAGATTCCCAAGTGGAACACCATCTCGATCTCCGGCTACCACATGGCGGAGGCGGGCGCGACGCCCGTGCAGGAGATCGCGTTCACGCTGGCCGACGGCATCGAGTACGTGCGCGCCGCGATCGCGGCGGGCCTGGACGTGGACGCGTTCGCCCCGCGCCTGTCGTTCTTCTTCGTCGCCCGCACCACGCTGCTGGAGGAGGTCGCGAAGTTCCGCGCGGCCCGTCGCATCTGGGCGAAGGTGATGCGCGAGGAGTTCGGGGCCAAGGACCCCAAGTCGTGGATGCTGCGCTTCCACACCCAGACCGCGGGCGTGCAGCTCACCGCCCAGCAGCCCGAGGTCAACCTGGTCCGGGTCACCGCGCAGGCGCTCGGCGCGATCATGGGCGGCACCCAGTCGCTGCACACCAACTCCTACGACGAGGCCATCGCCCTGCCCACCGAGAAGGCGGCCCGGCTCGCCCTGCGCACCCAGCAGGTGCTCGCGTACGAGACCGACCTGACCGCCACGGTCGACCCGTTCGCGGGCTCGTACGTGGTCGAGGCGATGACCGACGAGATCGAGGCCGAGGCGCAGGCGCTGATCAAGCGCGTCTTCGAGCACGGCTCCGCGGTCGACGCGATCGAGGCCGGCTTCCAGAAGCGCGAGATCGAGTCCTCGGCGTACCGCACGGCGCTGGAGATCGACTCCCGCGAGCGGGTGGTGGTGGGTCTGAACCGGTTCACCATCGACGTGGAGGAGCCGTACGAGCCGCTGCGGGTGAACCCGGCGATCGAGGCCGAGCAGGCCGCCCGCCTGGTCCGGCTGCGCGCCGAGCGTGACAACGACGCGGTGGGGGCGGCCCTGGACAAGCTGCGCGCCGCCGCGCACGGCACGGAGAACGTGCTCTACCCGATGCGCCAGGCCCTGCGCCTCAAGGCCACCGTCGGTGAGGTCTGTCACGCCCTGCGCGGCGTCTGGGGCGTACACGCCCCCCGCGAGACGTTCTGACGCACGATCTTCACCCACCCCGGCGGGAATCCCCGCCGGGGTGATCGGTGCGCACCGAATGTGCGACGGGTATTCGGGCGGTGATGTCAGTCTCGCGTGATGCGTGACCCGGCACGTCGTCACCCGTTGTAGGAGGTGAGGACACTTGCCATCGAGGGTCCTGCACACTTGCGAAGGCTCCTACCTGCTCGAATGTGACTCTGAGCGACACAACTACTACAAGAACGCAGTTGCGCAGAGTCACCGGTGCAGGGCTAGGCTGGACGCTGTTTATCCCATCGACCGAGATCGAGAATCTGCCGTGACGAGTGCGCTGGCGCTGCCCAAGAGCAGCTTGCTGACGTCGTCCATGGTGTCCGAGATCATGTCGGACACCGATCCGCTACCTGGCCGGCTCGACCGCTGGCTCGCCGCGCACGGCGCGAACCTGGTAGCGGTACGGCGTCACCTTCACGCGCACCCGGAACTCTCGCACCAGGAGTTCGAGACCGCCGCACTGGTCGCCCGCGAGCTCTCGGCCGCCGGGCTGCAGCCGAAGTTCCTGCCCCGGGGCAACGGCGTCATGTGCGACATCGGCTCCGGTGACCGCGTCATCGCGCTGCGGGCCGATCTCGACGCGCTGCCGCTGCCCGACACCAAGGACGTGCCGTACCGCTCGACGGTGCCCAACGCGGCCCACGCCTGCGGGCACGACGTGCACACCACCGTGCTGCTCGGGGTCGGCCTGGCGCTGGCCCAGCTGGAGCAGCAGGGCGGCATCGGCGGCCGGGTGCGGTTGATCTTCCAGCCCGCCGAGGAGTCGATCAACTCGGGCGCGCCCGAGATGATCTCCGCGGGGGCGCTGAAGGACGTCGCGGCGATCTACGCGCTGCACTGCGCGCCGCAGCTGCCGGTGGGCATCGTGGGTGTGCGCTCGGGCGCCATCACCGCCGCCTGTGACGCGGTCGAGGTGCGGCTGAGCGGCAAGGGTGGCCACACCGCCCGCCCCCACCTGACCGCGGACCTGGTGTACGCGCTGGGCCGGGTGGTGACCGAGGTGCCCGCGCTGCTGGGCCGCCGGGTCGACCCGCGGGCCGGCCTGTCCATGGTCTTCGGCTCGATCCACGCGGGGGAGGCCTCGAACGCCATCCCCAACGAGGGCAGCGCCAAGGGCACCATCCGGGTGCTCAACCGCGATGCCTGGCGCGAGGCGCCCGACCTGGTCACTCAGCTGATCAAGGATGTGGTCGCCGGCACCGGGGCGAAAGCCGACGTGCGATACACCCGCGGCGTGCCGCCGGTGATCAACGACCGGATGGCGTCGGCGGTGATCGCGGGCGCGGCCGGCGCGGCGCTGGGCGCGGAGCGGGTCGTCGAGGCCGAGATCAGCATGGGCGGCGAGGACTTCGCGTTCTACCTGGAGCACGTGCCCGGCGCGATGATCCGCCTGGGCACCGGCATCCCCGGCGCGGCCCCGATGGACATCCACCAGTCCGCCTTCGACGTCGACGAGCGCGCCATCGGCTACGGCGTGCGCACCATGGTGCACACCGCCCTGGCGGCCCTGGCCTCCCCCTCCTTCTGACCCGATCTTCTTCCTCGGTCGACACGAGGCCCCCGGCACCGCGAGGTGCCGGGGGCCTCGTCGTCTCCGGGTCAGTCCTCGTCGGGTGCCGCGGGCGGAGCCGCGGCCACGGTCGCGGGGACCGGGGCCACGGGGACCGGGGCCGGTGTGGTGCGGCGGCGGCGCAGCGCGACCACGACGCCGACCGGGATCGCCAGCGCGATCAGGAACGGCAGCAGGAAGCCCAGCACCGCCAGGGCCACCTGCACCGTGGCGACGAAGGCGTCCCAGCCGGCCGCCAGGCCGCCCAGGAAGCCCGGTGCGGGCTCCTTCTCGGGCTCGGGCAGCTCGGTGTGCGGCCCGACCAGCGTCACCGTGATCGTGGACAGCGAGACCAGGTCGTCCAGGCCGGCCTTCTTGCGCTCCAGGGAGGCCAGCTCGGCCTGCCGCTGGTTCAGCTCGCGCTCCAGCATCACCACCTCGCTGAGCTGCTTGGCCTGCGTGAACATCCGGCGCACCGACTCCACGCTGGCGCGCTGGGCGGCGATGCGGGTGTCCAGGTCGACGACGGCCTCGGTGACGTCCTCGGTATTCGAACTGCGGTTGACCTCGGTGCCCAGCTTCGCGATCTGCTCCACCACGCCGTGGAACTGCTTCGCGGGCACCCGGACCGTGATCGAGGCCTGGGACTCGGTGCCGTCGTTGACCCGCTTCTCCGCGCCGATGTGCCCGCCGGCCGTGGTGACCAGCGAGGTCAGCCGGTCCGCGGACGCGGCGACGTCGTCGACGCGCACGGACAGCTCACCGCGGTAGATCAGGGACCGGCCGACGACCGGCCCGCCGGTGGCGGTGACGCCGTCGGGCGCGGGGGCCTGGGGCGCGCCGGCCTTCTCGCCGAGATTCGCCCCGCCCTCCGCACCCGGGTAGGCCAGGTCGCCGGCGGCGGGCTTCTCCGCGCTGGCGTCCGTGCCGCTGTCATACGACGACGAGGAACACCCCGCCAGCAACAGCAGACCGCTGAGCGCCGCTACTACGAACGTCTTCTTCATGCCTTTCCGGACGTCACTCATGACCCCTCAGGTTCCGGCAGACTGGTCACGGAAGGACGACAGTCGGGACACGGAACCGGACAGAGATGGAAAGGCGGCCACCGATGCGGGTGACGAAGTTCTCGCACTCCTGCCTGCGTATCGAGCACGACGACGCGGTCGTGGTGATCGATCCCGGGGCATGGAGCGAGTCGGAGCGCGCCCTCGACGGGGCCGACGCGGTGCTGCTGACCCACGAGCACGCCGACCACGTGGACGCCGACCGGCTGGCCGACGCGCTGGCCAAGCGGCCTTCGATCGCCATCTACGCCCACCCGGACGTGGTGGACAAGTTCTCCGCGCAGTGGGACGGCGCGGCGGTCGGGGTCACCGCCGGGCACGCGTTCACCGCGGCCAACCTGCTGGTACGCGCGTACGGCGGCTTGCACGCCGTGATCCACCCGGAGATCCCCCAGGTGGCGAACCTGGGCTTCCTGGTCAACGAGTCGCTCTACCACCCCGGGGACTCGTTCGACGCGCCCGAGGGTGCGACCGTGCAGACGCTGTTCGTGCCGGTCTCCGCGCCCTGGCTGAAGATCTCCGAGGCGATCGACTTCGTCCGCGCGGTCCGGCCGCAGCGGGCGTACGCGCTGCACGACAGCCTGCTCTCGGACAACGGCCTCACCCTGACCGACGCCCTGATGACGGCGCGGGCGGGAGCCGAATACGCCCGGCTCGCGCCCGGGGCGACCGTGGACGCCTAGGGCTGCCAGGACATCAGGTTCGCGAACAGGTCGGCCTGCTCGACCGCGTCGTCGAGGGCGTGGTGGGTGTGCGGCCGGGTGGACAGCAGCTGCTTCGGCATCGCCCGCTTGTGCGCCCGGCCGAACGGCACACCCGCCCTGATCGCGTACGCCGTCTTCACGTCCAGGCACCCCGAGTGGCCGAACACGCTCGCCCCGGTGAACCGGATCAGGTACCAGTACACGAACATCCAGTCGAAGCTGGCCGGATACGCCACGAAGACCGGCCGGGCCTCGCCCGCGGTCGCGGTCACCCACCGGTTGAACTCGCGCATCGCCACCGCCGGATCGGCCCCGTCACGCTGCAGCGCCGCGCGGTCCAGCCCGGAGACCTCCAGCGCCGCCGGCACGAACTCGTCGCTGATCGGGCGCAGCTCGCGGTAGAACGTCGCCGCGGCCGGGTCGGTCCGCGCGAACGCCTCGCCCATGGTCCCGGCCACCGCCGCGCCGAAGCTCAGCATCGAGTACGGCCCCGGGATCGGTCCGTCGGCCTCGACATCGACCGAGAAGTACATGTCCGCGCGCACCGCGCACCACGCTTTCGACGAGGGTGTATGCAACGCGGGTCAGCCTAGGGCGGCCCGGTCCACGTCGCACCCGCTTTCCGGGGGGCTGACCCGGCGCGTCCGGCGCGGCACAATCCACCTGTGACACCCCCTCTGACGGCGACGCCGATGCAGACCGCGGCGATGGCGGCCGATGCGGTGAACCGGCTCGGCGGCGCGTTCCTGGAATGCCCCCGGACCCTGCGGCGCGCCCGCGAACTCGGCCTCACCGGCTGGGCCTGCTACGTCGCCGGGCGGGGCGGGGCGCTGGGCGACGTACGCCCCGACACCGTGGCCGCGGCACTGGGCCTGATCACCCCCGAGGCCGTGCGCGACGGCTGGGACGCGGCCCGCCGTGCCCTGTCGCCCCGCGAGGTCGCGGCGCACCTGCTGGCCGAGTGCTGCCGCTGGGGCAGCGAGCACCTCGACGACGCGCCGAAGGTGGACCGCCTGGTCGAGCTGACCGAGAAGGCGGTGCTCGCCGCCGACGGCGCGGGCCTGCCGCTGTTCGCGGCGTGGCGGGCGATGCCGGTGCCCGGGGACGGGTCGGGCGCGCGGGCCGCCGTCGCGCTGCACCTGCTGCGCGAGCACCGGGCCGGGGCACTGCTGCTCGGGGTGCGGTCCAGCGGCCTGAGCCCGATGGAGGCGCTGATCGCCGGCCCCGAGGGCGAGGCGGCCGCGGTGGCGTTCGGCTGGCAGCCGCCGTACCCGCCGGTGGCTCCGCTGCTGCGCCGCCGCGCCTGGGCGGACGCGGTGGCCGACCGCATCAGCGGCCAGGCCGTGCAGAACTTCACCCCCGCCGAGCGCGGCGAATGGATCACCATCCTCAAGGACACCACCCGCACCGTCTTCACCCGCCGCCGCTGACCGCCCTTGATCATCGGACTTGCCTGGCACCTGTGCGTATCTTGAGGCCACATTCGACCACTTGCCCGGCAAGTCGAGCGATCTTGGCGCGCGTGCGCGGGGCGGGTGGGGCTAAACCGGTGGTGACCTTCCGGGGCGGATTGCCAGGATGGCGGCGTGACGAACGAACTTCCCGAGGGCTGGTCATTCCGGCCGACGCGCGACTCCGACGCCGACGACCTGCTGGCGCTCGTGCACGCCAGTGACATGACCGCGGTCGGTTTCGCCGACTTCGCCCCCGAGGACGTCGCCGAGGCGCTGGCCGGGCCGTACAGCACGGTCGCGGTGACCGCCGCCGGTGCGATCGCGGGCTGGGGCTACCTGGAGAACCCGGGCACCGCCCCGCGTGACTTCCTGGAGGTGTACGTGCACCCGGAAGGCGGCCGCCCCGCGATGCGGCCGCTGCTGGCCCGGATGCTCGCGGAGACCGAGCGCCGGGCGCGGGAGCGCGGCGGCGAGGGCACGGTCCGGGCCGGGGCCATCCCGGTCGAGGCCTACTGGATCGAGTCGCTGACCGAGGCGGGCTTCGAGTTCGTGAAGCAGTATGCCCGCATGCAGCTCGACCTGCCCGCGCCGCCGGTCGCCGCGGTGCCCGGCGTGACCGTGCGCCCGGTGCGCGGGGACGAGATGCCTGAGTTCTTCGCGGTGCTGGACGCGGCGTTCCGGGACACGCCCGACTACCAGCCGACCGGCTACGACCGGTGGCGCGAGCGCTTCCTCGACGGGCACCGGGTGCGCCTGGACGAGTGGTTCGTCGCCGAGGTCGACGGGGCCGTGGCCGGCATCCTGCAGTCCTCGGAGCAGAGCGAGGCCGTCAACGAGGGCTGGGTGAAGCACCTGGCCGTGCGCGCCGAGTTCCGCAAGCGCGGGGTGGGCCGCGCGCTGCTGGCCGCCGCGTTCGCGCGTTACCTGGCCAACGGCCGGGTGTCGGCGGGTCTCGGCGTGGACCTGGCGAACCCGACCGAGGCCATCCGGCTCTACACCGGGGTGGGCATGCGGGCGGCCTACCAGGCCGACATCTACGAGCGTCCGGCCCTGGACTAGGGCCGGACGGTGCGGGTGGGCCGGGCGCGCAGCGCGGCGACGTAGTCGTCGGGGGCGCCCGCCTTCTCCGCCGCGTTCGCGATCTCGGACAGGTACCAGGCGGTGGGCAGGCCGCCCTCGTAGCCGTGGAAGACGTAGACGTAGGCCAGCGCGCTGCCGTCGAGCGTCGCGACCCGTAGCTGCAGCTTGGTGTAGGTGCCCGCGTTCGCGCCCTCGACCTCGTCGAGCGCCGCCTCGTCCCACGGGTGCACGTCGTAGAGCGCCACGAAGATCCTGTCTCCGGGCGATTCGACGATCGTGGTGACCGCGCCTTCCCAGCCGACCTCGTCCTCGCCTGCGAAGGTCAGCCGCCAATCTTCGAGCCAGCCGGTCCCGACCATAGGCGAGTGCGGACAGTAGGCCCGCATGCGGGCTGGGTCCAGGTTCGAGCCGTACGCTGCGTAATGACGCACGGCGATGACGATAGCCGCCCGGACCGCTCGCTGAGAATACGCCCGTGCGTGTCGGACCACTCGGTGTCTTTTCGAGCACACTCGGTGAGCGTGAGCCGGGTCGCATCCGCGCCTGGCGGACTTGCCCGGTAGGGAAGAATGACACCGTGAGTCGGATTGTGATCATCGGTGGCGGCCCCGCCGGATACGAGGCGGCGCTCGTCGCCGCGCAGCTCGACGCGGACGTCACGGTCGTGGAAGCCGACGGTGCCGGCGGCGCCTGCGTGCTGCACGACTGCGTCCCGTCCAAGACCTTCATCGCCAGCTCCGAGGTCGTGACGAGCTATCGCGACACCGAGGAGTTCGGCGTCCACTCCGAGGGCCCGGGGACCGTCACCGTCGACGCCGCCGCGGTGCACGGCCGGGTCAAGCGGCTGGCCCTGGCGCAGTCCGGCGACATCCACGCCAAGCTGATCAAGGCCGGGGTCACCCTGGTCAAGGGCACCGCCAAGATGGGTGACGACACGCTCGGGCACACCCACCGGGTGCGGGTGCGCCCGGCCGACGGCGACGCCGAGTACGCCATCGACGCGGGCACGGTGCTGATCGCGACCGGCGCGACGCCGCGCCGGCTGCCCTCGGCGGTGCCCGACGGCGAGCGCATCCTGACCTGGCGGCAGGTGTACGACCTGCCCGCGCTGCCCGAGCACCTGATCGTCATCGGCTCCGGCGTCACCGGCGCCGAGTTCGCCTCGTCCTACCTGGCCATGGGCGTGCCGGTCACCCTGGTGTCGTCCCGCGACCGGGTCATGCCGCACGAGGACGCCGACGCGGCGATGGCCATCGAGCGGGTGTTCCGGACCCGCGGCATGACCATCCTGAACAACTCGCGGGCCGACGCGGTCAAGCGGGTCGGCGACGGCGTCGAGGTGACCCTGTCCGACGGCCGGGTGGTCACCGGCTCGCACGCGCTGATGGCGGTCGGCTCCATCCCCAACACCGCCGACCTGGGCCTGACCGAATACGGCGTCAACGTGGGCCCCGGCGGTTACGTCACGGTCGACCGGGTGTCGCGCACCAACGTGCCCGGGGTGTACGCGGCCGGCGACTGCACCGGCGTGCTCCCGCTGGCCAGTGTCGCGGCCATGCAGGGCCGCATCGCGATGTGGCACGCGCTCGGCGAGGCGGTGGCCCCGCTGCGGCTGCGCACCGTCGCCGCGAACGTGTTCACCGACCCGGAGCTGGCCACCGTCGGCGTCTCGCAGGCCGACGTGGACAGCGGCAAGGTCCCGGCCCGGCAGGTCATGCTGCCGCTGGCCGGCAACGCCCGCGCCAAGATGGCCGGCCTCGACGACGGCTTCATCAAGCTGTTCTGCCGCCCGGCCAGCGGCATCGTGGTCGGCGGCGTCGTCGTCGCGCCCCGCGCCAGCGAGCTGATCATGCCGCTGACCATGGCGGTGGAGAACCACATGACCGTGGACCAGCTCGCCCACACCATCACCATCTACCCGTCGCTGAGCGGCAGCCTCGCCGAGGCCGCCCGCCAGCTGATGCAGCACGACGTCGAGTAGCGCCACGGCGGTGATCGCTGTTTCGTGCCGGAATCCGGGGTCAGACCTCGGTTTTCGACACGGAGCGGCGATCATCCACAAAGGACCCGTCCCACATCTCACATCGTTTACGCAATCGCAACGCGGTCCGCGTAGCGTCGGGACATGGCGGACCTTTTCGAGGATTACCCGCTCGGTCCCGGCTGGGACGAGATGTTCGGGGTTCCGGGCGAGCCCCGGCCGACCTACGAGGCACTCCACGCGACGCTGCGCCCGCTGGCCGGCGGCGAGCTGAGAGTCCGGGCCGAGGTGCTGGCCAGAGCCTTCCTCGACCAGGGCATCACGTTCGCCCTGAAGGGCGTCGAGCGGCCGTTCCCGCTCGACATCGTGCCCCGCATCATCGCCGCCGAGCAGTGGCGGCAGGTCGAGGCGGGAGTCGCCCAGCGGGTGCGGGCGCTGGAGGCGTTCCTGGCCGACGTGTACGGCGAGGGCCATGTCCTGCGCGACGGCGTCGTGCCAAGGCGCATCATCGTGACCAGCGCCCACTTCCACCGTGAGGCGGCCGGCATCGTGCCGCCGAACGGGGTGCGCGTGCACGTCGCCGGGGTCGACCTGATCCGCGACGAGGCCGGCGAGTTCCGGGTGCTGGAGGACAACGTGCGCACCCCGTCCGGGGTGAGCTATGTGATGGAGAACCGGCGCGCCATGGCGCACGTGCTGCCCGAGGTGTTCGCGCAGACGCGGGTGCGCCCCGTCGAGTCGTACCCCGGCATGCTCCTGCAGGCCTTGCGTGCCTCCGCACCGGCCGGAGTGGACGATCCGACCGTGGTGGTGCTCACCCCCGGCGTGCACAACTCGGCCTACTTCGAGCACGCGCTGCTGGCCCGGGAGATGGGCGTGGAGCTGGTCGAGGGGCGTGACCTGGTCTGCGCCGGCAACGAGGTGGCCATGCGCACCACCGCGGGCGAGCAGCGGGTCGACGTCATCTACCGGCGCATCGACGACGAGTTCCTGGACCCGGTGCACTTCCGGGCCGACTCGATGCTCGGCTGCGCGGGCCTGCTCAACGCCGCGCGGGCAGGCAACGTCACCATCGCCAACGCGATCGGCAACGGCGTCGCCGACGACAAGCTGCTCTACACGTACGTGCCGGACCTGATCCGCTACTACCTCGGCGAGGAACCGCTGCTGTCCAACGTGGAGACCTACCGGCTCGACGACCCGGACGTGCGCACCCACGTGCTGAGCCGGCTGGACGAGCTGGTGCTCAAGCCGGTCGACGGCTCCGGCGGCGCGGGCATCGTGATCGGCTCGCAGGCCACCGAGGAGCAGCTGGAGCACGTACGCCAGCGCATCCAGCTCGATCCGCGCGGCTGGATCGCGCAGCGCGAGGTGAAGCTGTCCATGGTGCCGACCCTGATCGAGGACCGGCTCCGCCCGCGGCACGTGGACCTGCGGCCGTTCGCGGTCAACGACGGCAACCAGGTGCGGGTGCTGCCCGGCGGCCTGACCCGGGTCGCGCTGCCCGAAGGCGCGCTGGTGGTCAACTCCAGCCAGGGCGGCGGCTCGAAGGACACCTGGGTGCTGCCCGAGCCGGGCGCCCCGGCCGAGGAATGGCAGCAGGACCCGTTCCCCGACGAGATCGCGGTGATCCCCTCGCCGCGCCGACCCGACCCCGGGCCCGGTCAGTCCGGCAACAACCAGCAGCAGCAACAGCAGCAGCAGGCACGAGCCGACGGGAGGGACCGATGCTGAGCCGGATCGCCGAATCGCTCTACTGGATCGGGCGCTACGTCGAACGCGCCGAGGACACCGCCCGCATCCTCGACGTGCACCTGCACCGGATGCTGCAGGACCCGTGGACCGACGAGGAGCAGGCCTGCCGGTCCCTGCTGGCGGTCATGGGACTGCCGCTGGGCCCGGAGGAGAGCGCCAGCCTGCCGGGCGTCGTGGAACGCCTCGGCCTCGACCTGACCAGCACCAGCTCGGTGCTGGGCGCGCTGGCCGCGGCCCGGGAGAACGCCCGCGGCGCGCGCGAGACGGTCAGCGCCGAGATGTGGGAGTGCCTCAACACCACCTGGCTCGGCCTGGCCGGTTCGCGCCGCCGCATCGAGGAGGGCGGCGTGCACCAGTTCTTCACCTGGGTGCGCGAGCGCTGCTCGGTGCTGGCCGGGCTCGCCGACGCCACCATGAGCCGGGACGAGGGCTGGCTGTTCCTGGTGCTGGGCCGCAGCGTGGAACGGGTCGACATGACCGCCCGGCTGCTGTCCACGCACACCCGCGCGGGCGGCAGCATCCCGAACTGGCTGACCCTGCTGCGCTCGTGCGGGGCGTGGGAGACCTACCTGCGCACCTACCGCGGCTCGCTCAGCGACCGGCATGCCGCCGAGTTCCTGCTGCTCGACCGGCTGTTCCCGCGCTCGATCCTGGCCGCACTGGTCACGGCCGAGTCCTGCCTGGCCGAGCTGGAGCCGACCGGCGGCACCACCCGCACCGGCCGGGTCGGCGTGGGCACCGACGCCCAGCGCATCCTGGGCCGCGCTCGCACCGACCTCGCCTACCGCGCCCCCGAGGAACTGCTCGCCGACCTCGGCCCCGTCCTGTCCGGCCTGGAACGCACCTGCTCCCAGGTCAACGACGCGGTCTCGGCCCGCTACTTCCGCCAGACCGCCGCCGTCCACTGGCAGGCCGGAGCGGTGGCATGATCCGCCGCCCCACTACGCCGCAACTCTGCAAGAGTCGCGGCCTCCAGGACGCGCCGAAGGCGCATGTCTTTCAGAGTTGCGCCAGGTGGGTGGACCGCCGGGGCGCGGAGTGCAGGGAGGGGTCGCGATGACGATCTCGGGGCCGGGGTGGCGGTTGCAGATTCGGCATCGGACGGGGTTCCAGTACGGGGGGCCGGTGGCTTCGTCGTACAACGAGGCGCGGATGTCGCCCAGCTCGGAGGCGCGGCAGACGGTGCTCGACGACCGGGTCAGCGTGTGGCCCACCGCCCGGACCTACCGCTACCAGGACTACTGGGGCACCACGGTGACGTCGTTCGACGTGCAGGTGCCGCACGAGGTGCTGGAGGTGGTCGCCGACGCGACCGTGGAGACCTCCGGCCCCGCCACGCTGCGCGCCGACGGCCCGTCCTGGGCGGAGCTGACCGACCCGGACGACGTCGACCGCTGGCAGGAACTGCTGCTGCCGACGCCGCGCACCGCGCTGGACGAGGAGCTCGGCGCGCTGGCCGTCGAGCTGCGGGCCGCGCACGGCCCGGACGCGGCGGCGCTGGCCGTGTTCGATCTGGTCCGGCGCGAGGTGGAGTACACGCCGGGGGCGACCGGGGTGATGACCGACGCGGTGCACGTGTGGCGGCAGAGGCAGGGTGTCTGCCAGGACATCTCGCACCTGTCCGTGGCGCTGCTACGAGCCATGGGCCTGCCCGCGCGGTACGTCTCCGGTTACCTGCACCCGACCCCGAACGCGCCGCTGGGCAAGCCGGTGACCGGGCAGAGCCACGCGTGGGTGGAATGGTGGTCGGGACAGTGGCACGCGTACGACCCGACGAACGGCGTGCCGGTCGGCGAGCGCCACGTGGTCGTCGGCCGGGGCCGCGACTACGGCGACGTGCCCCCGCTCAAGGGCGTCTACGCGGGCCCGTCGAACACCGGCCAGTCCGTCGAGGTGACTCTCACGAGGGTGCGATGAAACTAGCTAACGAACTAGCTAAACTACCTAATCGAGCCTCATATAGGTAGTTTAGCTAGTTCATTGGTAGGTTCTCGTGCACATACGTGCTGAACCATGCTCCCGCGGCGTTCCGCATGGCTGACGTCCGGACGTCACTACCCGGCGTGAGTGACCAGACCATTCGGCTGGTGCTCGAACGTCTACGTAGAGAGGGTTCGATCACCGCCGACGGGACCGGGCGCAACGCGACCTGGCTGCGCTCCTGACGACGGTGATACGGCGGTCGGGGCATGACGTGCCCGGTTGATGGGTGAAGATGGCCTCATGCGGTTCCTGTCCGGTGCGCAGCCAGCGCACGATCTGACCTACAGCGACGTCTTCATGGCGCCGAGCCGCTCCGAGGTCGGCTCGCGCATGGAGGTGGACCTGTCCACCGCCGACGGGACCGGGTGCACCATCCCGATCGTGGTGGCGAACATGACCGCGATCGCGGGACGGCGCATGGCCGAGACGGTGTCGCGGCGCGGCGGCCTCGCGGTGATCCCGCAGGACATCCCGAGCGCCGTGGTCACCGAGGTGATCGGCTGGGTGAAGCAGCGGCACCTGGTGCACGACACGGCCATCACGCTGCGCCCGCACGAGACCGTCGGCGATGCCATCCACCTGCTGCCCAAGCGGGCGCACGGCGCGGTGGTGGTCGTCGACGAGCAGGGCCGCCCGGTGGGCCTGGTGGTCGAGTCCGACACCATGGGCGTGGACCGGTTCTCGCAGGTGCGCGACGTGATGTCGACCGAGCTGCTGACGGTGCCCGCCACGGCCAGCCCGCGGGAGGCGTTCGACATCCTGAACCAGGCACGGCGCAAGGTCGCCCCGGTGGTCGACCACGAGGGGCGGCTGGCCGGGATCACGACCCGGCAGGGGGCGCTGCGGGCGACGCTGTACACCCCGGCGCTGGACGAGAAGGGACGGTTGCGGGTCGCGGCCGCGATCGGCATCAACGGCGACGTCGCCGGCAAGGCCGCCGAGCTGCTGGAGGGCGGGGTGGACGTGCTGGTCGTGGACACCGCGCACGGCCACCAGGAACGCATGATCACCGCGCTGCGGGCGGTGCGCTCGGTCGATCCGCAGATTCCGATCGTGGCGGGCAACGTGGTGACCGCGGACGGCGTGCGCGATCTCGTCGCGGCGGGCGCCGACATCGTCAAGGTCGGGGTGGGCCCCGGCGCGATGTGCACCACGCGCATGATGACCGGCGTGGGGCGGCCCCAGTTCTCGGCGGTGCTGGAGTGCGCGGCGGCCGCCCGTGAGCTGGGCCGGCACGTGTGGGCCGACGGCGGCGTACGCCATCCGCGGGATGTGGCCCTGGCCCTGGCCGCGGGCGCGGCGAACGTGATGATCGGGTCGTGGCTGGCGGGCACCTACGAGTCGCCCGGTGACCTCTACACCGACCCGGACGGGCGGCGCTACAAGGAGAACTTCGGCATGGCGTCGGCGCGGGCGGTCAGCGCGCGCACCGCCGACGACTCGGCGTTCGACCGGGCCCGCAAGGCCGTCTTCGAGGAGGGCATCTCCACCGCCAAGATGTACCTCGACCCGGCCCGCCCCGGGGTCGAGGACGTCATCGACGAGATCGTCGCCGGAGTCCGCAGCGCCTGCACCTACGCCGGCGCCAAAACCCTCGACGAATTCCACGCCCGAGCCCTGATCGGCGTCCAGTCCACCGCGGGCTACACCGAAGGCATGCCCATGCCCACCTCGTGGTGAGCCCCCTCTAGATCACTCGACTTGCCTGGCACCTGGGCGAATGGCGCTTCAAGATACGCACATGTGCCAGGCAAGTCGGACGATCAAGGACCCGGCGGGCGGGTTACTTGATTTCGCAGATGGTGGTGCCGGACTGGACGACCTCGCCGACCGTCGCGGTCAGACCGGTGATGGTGCCGGACTTGTGGGCGGTGAGGGGCTGCTCCATCTTCATGGCCTCCAGGACCACGACGGTGTCGCCCTCGGCCACGGTGTCGCCGTCGGCGACCGCGAGCTTGACGATCGTGCCCTGCATGGGTGCGGTCAGCGCGTCGCCGCCCGCGGCGACCTTCGCGCCGCGCTTGGCGCCGGCCCGCTTGGCGGGACGTCCGGCCGCGGCGGGCGCGGCTGCGGCCGTACCCCCGAATGACGCGGGCAGCGACACCTCCAGGCGCTTGCCGCCGACCTCGACCACGACGGTCTGCCGCTCGCCGGCCTCCTCGTCGGCGGCGGCGGGCTGGCCGAACGGCGGCACGGTGTTGTGCCACTCGGTCTCGATCCACCGGGTGTGCACGGTGAACTCGACGAAGACGGGGTCGCGCACGATGGCGCGGTGGAACGGCAGGGCGGTGGCCATGCCCTCGACGACCATCTCGTCCAGGGCGCGGCGGGCCCGCTCCAGGGCCTCGGTGCGGTTCTCGCCGGTGATGATCACCTTGGCCAGCAGCGAGTCGAAGTTGCCGCTGATCTCGTTGCCGGTCTCGAAACCGGTGTCGACGCGTACGCCGGGGCCGCCCGGCAGGTGCAGCTTGGTGATCACGCCGGGGGCGGGCAGGAAGTTGCGGCCCGGGTCCTCGCCGTTGATGCGGAACTCGATCGAGTGACCCCGCGGGGCCGGGTCGGCCTGCAGGCGCAGCTTCTCGCCCGCGGCGATGCGGAACTGCTCGCGGACCAGGTCGATGCCCGAGGTCTCCTCGGTGACCGGGTGCTCGACCTGCAGCCGCGTGTTGACCTCCAGGAACGAGATCGTGCCGTCCACGCCGACGAGGTATTCGACGGTGCCCGCGCCGTGGTAGCCGGCCTCGCGGCAGATCGCCTTCGCGGAGTCGTGGATGGCCGCGCGCTGGGTCTCGGTCAGGAACGGCGCGGGGGCCTCCTCGACCAGCTTCTGGTGGCGGCGCTGCAGTGAGCAGTCGCGGGTGCCCACCACGATGACGTTGCCGTGCTGGTCGGCCAGCACCTGCGCCTCGACGTGGCGGGGCCGGTCGAGGTATCGCTCGACGAAGCACTCGCCCCGGCCGAACGCGGCGACGGCCTCGCGGGTGGCCGAGTCGAACAGCTCGGGGATCTCTTCCAGGGTGCGGGCGACCTTGAGGCCGCGGCCGCCGCCGCCGAACGCCGCCTTGATGGCGACGGGCAGGCCGAACTCCCTGGCGAACGCGACGATCTCGTCGGCGTGCTTCACGGGGTCGGGGGTGCCGGGCACCAGGGGAGCGCCGGCGCGCTGCGCGATGTGCCGGGCGGTGACCTTGTCGCCGAGGTCGCGGATGGCCTGCGGGGTGGGGCCGACCCAGGTCAGGCCCGCCTCGATGACGGCCTCGGCGAAGGCGGCGTTCTCGGACAGGAAGCCGTAGCCGGGGTGCACCGCGTCCGCGCCGGAGCGCTGCGCGACCTCGATCAGCTTGTCGATGCGCAGGTAGGTGTCGGCGCTGGTCTGACCGCCGAGGGCGTACGCCTCGTCGGCGATGGTCACGTGCAGCGCGTCGCGGTCCCCGTCGGCGTACACGGCGACGCTGGCCAGGCCCGCGTCGCGGCACGCGCGTGCCACGCGTACGGCGATCTCGCCACGGTTCGCGATCAACACTTTGGACAGCATCGTCATCATCGTCCTCCCCGAACGGGCCTGCGCGGAGTCTATCGGTGGAGTTGATCATTAACGAGCGCTCAGGTGCCATGTGACCTGTGTCATGAACGCTCGTTCAGATCATCGCTGGTGGGGGTGGCATACCCGGGATCGCCGCGGCGGACGCACACTGTTCACCGTGTCGACGACCCGAATGATGATCCTCGGCGTGGTGCGGATGGCGCAGCCGGTACACGGCTACGACGTGCGCCGTGAGTTGCTGAGCTGGCATGCCGACAAGTGGGCGAACGTGCAGCCCGGCTCGGTGTACCACGCCCTGAAGAAGCTCGCCGAGGAAGGCGCGTTGCGGGAGGTCGGCAGCGAGCAGGTGGGCGGCCGGCCCGCGCGGACGCGGTACGAGATGACGGCCAAGGGTGACGAGCAGTTCCGCGACCTGCTGTCGGCCGCGCTGTGGGAGCAGCGCGAGGTGGAGGACCCGTTCCTGGCCGGGTTCTCGCTGATGACGGAGCTGCCCCGGGAGGAGGTGGCCGCCGCGCTGCGCCACCGGGCCCGGCAGCTGCGGGCGGACAACGAGGGCGCGGCGGCCGCGATCGCCTCGGGCTGGGCGGTGCCGGAGAACAAGCCGACCCATGTGCGCTGGATGCTCGAACTGGGCATCGCCCGCAACGAGGGCGAGATCGCCTGGTGCGAGCGGGTCGCCGAGCGGATCGAGGCGGGCGAGCCGTACGTGTCGGCGGAACTGCAGGCGCGCTGGAAGCACGGGTTCGGGCACGCGGAGCACGCACCCGATTAATCAAACTTGACTACTGTCGGACCCCGGTCCTAGGCTCCAGGTCTCCCCCGACCTTGGAGCTAAAAATGATCATCGAGACCTCCGGGCTGCGGAAGTCCTTCCGCTCCCGCGCCGGTCGCGAGAGCAAGACCGTGGAGGCGGTGCGCGGTGTCGACCTGAGCGTCGCCGAAGGCGAGATCTTCGGCTTCCTCGGCCCCAACGGCGCCGGCAAGACCACCACCCTGCGGATGCTCGCGACCCTGCTGGAGCCCGACGGCGGCAGCGCCGTCATCGCTGGCGCCGACCTGCGCAAGGACCCGGGCGAGGTGCGCCGCCGCATCGGCTACGTCGCCCAGGGCGGCAGCACCTGGGACGAGTCCACCGGCCGCGAGGAACTGGTGCTGCACGCCCGGATGTACGGCATCGGCAAGGCCGACGCCCAGCGCCGCGCCGCCGAGGCCCTCGACACCTTCGAGCTGTCCGAGTACGCCGACCGCCGCTGCAAGACCTATTCCGGCGGCCAGCGCCGGCGGGTCGACATCGCGCTCGGCATCATCCACTCGCCGAAGGTCGTCTTCCTCGACGAGCCGACCACGGGCCTGGACCCGCAGTCCCGCGCCCACATGTGGGGCGAGGTGCGCAAGCTGCGGGAGATGGGCATGACCGTCTTCCTCACCACGCACTACCTGGACGAGGCCGACGCGCTCTGCGACCGCCTGGCGATCATGGACCACGGCCAGATCGTGGCCGAGGGCACGCCCGCCGACCTCAAGCAGGAGGTGCTCGGCGACGTCGTCTCGGTCAACGTGCCCCGGGAGGTGGCCAAGGCCGCCGACCTGTTCGACAACGCCGACTACGTGCGCAAGCTGGAGACCACCGAGCAGTCGCTGCGGCTGTACGTCGAGGACGGCGCCAGCGCCATCCCGCACGTGCTGCGCACCCTGGACGCCGAGGGCGTCTCCATCGAGGGCATCGAGCTGCACCGGCCCAGCCTCGACGACGTGTTCCTGGCCAAGACCGGCCGCAGCCTGAGGGAGAGCTGAGCAGTGAAGTTCCTTCGTGACACCTGGCTGGTCTTCCAGCGCCAGATGCAGCTGCTGCTGCGCAACCCGGTCTGGGTGGCCGTCGGCATCATCCAGCCGCTGTTCTACCTGCTGCTGTTCGCGCCCCTGATGAAGCAGGCGCTCAGCGCGGGCGGTCCGATGACCGACGAGCAGGCATACCGGATCTTCGTGCCCGGCATGCTCGTCATGGTCGCCCTGTTCAGCGCCTTCTCCGGGTTCGGCATCATCGCCGAGCTGCGCGCCGGGGTGATCGAGCGCAACCGGGTCACGCCGGTCAGCCGCGTCGCGCTGCTGCTCGGCCGCTCGCTGCGTGACGTGGTGCAGCTGCTGTTCCAGGCTGTGCTGGTGACGCTGCTCGCGGTGCCGTTCGGGCTGCGGGTCGCGGTCGGCGACGCGCTGCTGGCATACCTGCTGATCGGCCTGATGACGCTGCTGCTGTCGTCGACCGGCTACGCGCTGGGGCTGACCCTGCGCAGCGAGGACGCCATGGCGCCGATGCTGAACACGGTCATCCAGCCGATCATGCTGCTGGCCGGCATCTTCCTGCCGCTCACCTTCGCCCCGCAGTGGCTGAAGAACGTCGCCAACATCAACCCGTTCAAGTGGGCCACGGACGGGGTGCGCGCGCTGTTCGCGGGCAACCCCGGCGACGACGCGGTCTGGCAGGCGCTGGCGATCCTGACCCCGCTGACCGTGCTCGCGCTGGTCATCTCGTCGCGCACGTTCGCCAAGTCGGTCCGCTGACCCGCTGCCGGCCGACCCGGACCCGGCGTTAGCTCCGTCTCAACCCGAGGCCGGGGCACCTGTAAGGAGCGTAGCTTCGTCAGGTGCCCCGGCTCTCGCGTGACCTCGCCACCTGGTTGATCTACCTGCAACTGGGGCTCTGGGGCTACTTCAACTACGGCTTCGGCCCGATCGTGCCGCTGCTGCGCGACGAGCAGGGCACCTCCGCCGCCGTCGCGGGCCTGCACAGCACCGCCATCGCCGTGGGCGCGGTCGCGGGCGGCGCGCTCTACCCCCACCTGTCCCGCCGGTTCGGCCGCGGCCCCGTGCTCTGGGCCTGCCAGGCCGTGATCGCCGCGGGCGTGCTCGGCTTCGTGCTGCTGCCCGCGTACTTCGCGGTCACCATCGGGCTCACCATGGTGATCGCGACGGCCGGCATCGCCGCGATCGGCGGCATCGTCTCCGCGCTGTCCGAGCGGCACGGACCGGCCGGTCCCGCCGCGATCAGCGAGGCCAACGCGGTCGCCTGCGCCGCCGGTCTGGTCGCCCCGCTGCTCATCGGCGGGGCCATGCGCGCCGGGCTGGGCTGGCGGGCCGGTCTCGCCCTGCTGGTCGCCCTGATCGCCCTGGTCGCGGCCATCGCCAAGATCAAGGGTGTACGCATCCCGTCCGGCCCCGCCGCCACAGCCCCTACGCCCGCGCCCGCCGCAGCCGGTGACGCGCCCGCGGCCGTCGTGACGGACGGCCTGCCCACCGCGATCGACCCGCACGCCGTCTCCGCTCCGGTGGGCGGGTCACCGGCGCGGGGTGGCCGACCGCCGCTGCCCGCGGCGTACTGGCTGGCCTGGGGCATGATGACGGTCACCGGCGCGGTCGAGGTCGTGCTGTCGATGTGGACCGCCGAGGTGCTGCGCGACCAGGTCGGCATGTCGGCGGGCGGGGCCACCGCCGTCATGTCCGCCATTGTCGGCGGCATGTTCGCGGGTCGGCTGGCCGGGGCGCGGATCGCGCTGCGCCTGCCGTCGATCCCGCTCTACCTCGGCGCGCTGGTGCTGAGCCTGGCCGGGTTCACCGTCTTCTGGGGCGCGGGCAGCTCCGTCGTGGCGGTGGCCGGACTGATCATCGTGGGTCTGGGCAATGCCATGCACTACCCGCTGGCCATCTCGCTGGCGGTGGCCGCCGCGCCGGGCCAGGCCGACCGGGCCGCCGGGGTGGCGTCGTACTCCATGGCGGTCAGCTTCGGCGCGGGCCCGCTGCTGCTCGGCCTGGTCGCCGACCAGGTCGGCGCGCACACCGCGTTCCTGTTCATCCCGGTCCTCATCGCGGGCGCGGCCCTGCTGGCCTGGCGCTTCGCCACCACCACCCGCACCCCGCTCACCTCGGCCCTGGCGACCGACCTCGCCTGAGCCGCCCGCCGCTGCAGTTTCCGGGAAATAGCAGCCATCGGGCGGCCGGTTCCCGCAGTTTCCCCGAAACAGCAGCCCCGCGGTGGGGCGGTCAGCGTTTGCGGGCCAGGGTGACGCCGTCGGAGAAGGGGAGCATGACGACGTCGACGCGGTCGTCGGCGGCCGCCTTGGCGTTGAAGGCGATCAGCGCGGCGGTGGAGGTGTCCTTCGGCTTCTCGTCGAGGACATGGCCCGACCACAGCACGTTGTCCACGATCAGCATCCCGCCCGCGCGCATCCGCGGCACCAGGGCGTCCCAGTACGCCGCGTAGCCCTCCTTGTCCGCGTCGATGAAGGCGAGGTCGAGGTGGGGCTCGGCGGGCAGCGCGGCCAGCCCTTCGGCGGCCGGGCCGAGGCGCAGTTCGATCCGGTCGTCCAGCCCCGCCCGCTGCCAGTAGCGCTGCGCGATGGCCGTGTACTCCGCCGAGATGTCGAAGCAGACCAGCCTGCCGCCGTCGGCCAGCCCCCGGCCGATGGCCAGCGAGGACATGCCGGTGAACGTGCCCACCTCGACCGCGTGGCGCGCGTTCACGAGCCGGGTCAGCATCGTCAGCAGCGCGGCGTACTCCGGCTCGATCTGCATCCGCGACGCGCCGCCGGTCGCCCGCAGCGTCTCCGCGACCAGATCACGTTCCAGGTCGCCGGGCGGAGTGCCGTGCGCGACGACGTAGTCGTGCAGCTCGTCGGTGACCGTGATGAAGGCGCGGCCCATTGCGTCCTCCTCGCTCCGCACGCCGCGGGCCGGGGCTCGCGGCGGGTTTCGCCCATACGCCGACCCTATGCCAGGCCGACGGGTCAGCGCTGCCGCCAGAGTTCCGTGATCGAGATGTCCAGGGTGGCCAGCAGGCGGCGCAGCAGCGGCAGGGAGAGCCCGACGACGTTGGTGTGGTCGCCCTCGATGCGCTCGACGAACGGGCCGCCCAGCCCGTCGATGGTGAAGGAGCCGGCGACCCACAGCGGCTCGCCCGTGGCGACGTACGCCTCGATCTCGGCGTCGCTCAGGTCGGCGAAGTGGACCACGGTCGAGCCGACCTCCTCGGCGACCCGGCCGGTGTGCAGCTCCACCAGGCAGTGGCCGGTGTGCAGCACGCCGCTGCGGCCGCGCATGGCCTGCCAGCGCTTGAGCGCCTCGTCGGCGTCCTCGGGCTTGCCGAGGATCTGCCCGTCGAAGGCGAGCACCGAGTCGCAGCCGAGCACCAGGGCCCGGTCGGGGGCGGTGGAGCTGTGCCGCAGGCGCTGCTCGACGGCGTGCGCCTTCATCCGGGCCAGCACCGCGCTGAGCGCCTCGGCCGTGGTCGCCTCGACGGCGTCCTCGTCGACACCGCTGACGATCACCTCGGCGTCGATGCCGGCCGAGTCGAGCAGGGTGCGCCGGGCCGGGCTCGCCGAGGCGAGGATGAAGGTCGGTCGAGCTGCCATGCACGGGAGCGTACCGGGCACGGGGCCGGGGATCCCGCCCCCCGCGGCGCGCGGCAGGGCCGTGCCGCGCGCCGGGGCGTGCACCGCCCGGTCAGCGGCGTTTGCGCAGGACCAGGAACACCACGACGGCGACGACGACCAGGACCCCACCGATGAGCAGGACCACGAGCAGGCCGAGACCCAGGAGGAGGCCGCTGCCGCCGCCACGGGTGTCCGGCAGGTCGGGGATCTCGGGCAGGGAGACCTCGATCGACGGCGCGATGACGGGGGCGGACGGGGCCGCAGCCGGGGCGGTGAGCGCCGCGACCGGGTCGATGAGGCCGTAGCCGTAGTCGCGGTCCCGGCCGGCCGGGCCCTTGTCGATGGCGGTGCGGGTCATCCGCTCCAGCACCTCGTCGGCGGTGAGCTGGGGGTACTTCGACCAGATCAGCGCGGCGAGGCCGGCCGTGATGGCGGTCGCCGGACTGGTGCCGCTGGACCGCCGGTACTGCGTGTTGGTGGCCTTGTTGATACGGCTGGTGCTGGTGATGTCGACGCCGGGCGCGACCAGCTGCACCTCGTCGCCGCGCACCGAGACCGGGGCGACCGTGCCCTGCTGGTCGACCGCGCCGACCGCGACCGCGCCGGGATACCGGCCCGGGGCCGCGACGTAGAAGTCCTTCGGCTGGTTGCCTGCGGCGGCGATGACCAGCACGCCCGCGGCATGCGCCCGTTCCACGGCCTTGATCAGCACGGAGGAGTCGGCCGAGGGGGCCGACGCCGAGATCGAAATGATCTTCACGCCACGCTTCACGGCCTCGTCGATGCCGATGGCGATGGCGTCGCCGCCGCCGTGGCCCTTGGCCGTGGAGATCCGGATCGGCAGCACCTTCGCCTTCGGCGCCATGCCCAGCACGCCGTCCTTGTTGCCGGAGCCGTGGCCGTGGCCCGCGATCAGGCCGGCCATGCTGCTGCCGTGGCCCTCGTCGTCACCCCAGCCGTCGCCGTCGCCGCCGACGATCGTGTCGAAGCCCTTGAGCACGTTGCCGGTGAGATCGGGATGCCCGCCCTCGACACCGCTGTCGATGACGGCGACGGTCACCCCTTCGCCCTGGCTGATGGCGTGCGCCTCGGCGATGCGGAGGAAGGGCAGGTGCCACTGGTCGTTGCGGTACCGGTCGGCGTGGGCGGGAGCGCCCACGCCGACCGTGGTGACGGCGGCGAGCAGGCTCACCGCCGCCAGACGTGCGGCGAACCTCATCGGGCGAGCCCGATCGCCGGTCCCGGGTCCACCGGACCCGGTGCGTCCGGTGCGTCCAGCACCGGTGCGCCGCCGGAGTCCACGGCCCACAGGGTGTCGGGATCGAAGTCGGGATCGTTCTCGTCACGGCGCCTGCCCGTGCCGGGCGCGCCGCCCATGGGCGCGCCGAAGCCGTTGGCCCCGCGACCGCTGACCGTGCCCGCCGCGCCGCGTCCGCCCACGCCACCGGCACCGCCGGGACCGCCGATCATGCCGCCGACCGGGTTGGTGCGCGCACCCGCGGCACCGGCACGGGCGCCCATGCCACCGCCGGGCGCGCCGCCGATGACCCCGCCCGCGGGCATCGCCCGGGGCGCCCCCGCGTTCGGGCCGAGGCCGCCGATGACCGGGTTGCCCGGCACGCCCCTGCCCACCCCGGGCAGGCCGGGGACCGGCGGCGGAGCGCCGATCACCCCGAGCGGCGGCTGGCCGCCCACCGGCGGCGTGCCGCCGGGGGTGACCGGGCCGGGCACACCCGGGATCGTGGGGGTGGGCGTGGTGGGGGCCGGGGCCAGGCCGGCCAGGTCGGGGCCGGTCGCCACCGGCACCGGGGTCAGCGTGGCGCCCGACACGGTCGGCGTCGGGGCGACCGCCCCGCCGTAGGGCATCACCGGCGGGATCACCGGCGGCACCACGCCGCCGTAGTCGGTCTCGCGCTCGCCCCGATACCCGACGGGCGGCAGGTACGGCCGTGGCGGCGCCATGCTGACCCGGACCAGGGACAGGTCCGCGGACAGCCCGCGCATCACGTCGCGCGCCTCGTTCAGCTTGCCCTGCAGGTACTTCTCCGGCGTCTGTCCACTCGGGAGCGCGACCGGCTCACCGTTGCGGACCGCGCGGTCGATGCGGTTGTAGTCGTCGCGGATCGGCTGCAGCTTGCGCTCGGCCTCGTAGAACGCGGCCGGGATGTCCCGGGAGTACTGGTGGTTCTGGGTGGACACGCGGGCCACGTCCTCGACGGCGACGATCAGCTCGTCGAGCTTGGCCAGGTATGCCTTGGCGGCGTCGCTGGACTCCGGCGGCCACGCCTGCGCCAGCTTCTCCCGGTAGGTCTGCAGGCGGCTCTTGTGCAGGTAGGCCAGCTCGCCGGCGCGCTTCCAGCCGGCCGCCTGGGTGTAGTGGGGCTCCAGCTGGCGGCCCGCCGTCAGGTCCCACATCTGCTGCATCGACTTGTCGTACCAGTTGGTGCCGGCCGGCGCCCGGTCCTCGGGTGGGATGCCCATCAGTACTCCCCTCCGGTGTCGGTCGCGGTGCCGCCCGTCGGCGTGACCTGCGGGATGGTGGTCGCCGGCGGGGTCGTGCCGGGCGTCTGCGCGGTGGCCGTCGTGCCGGGCTGCTGCGTGGTGCCGGGCACCTGCGCGGTGGTGGGCACCGACACGGTGAGGTTGCGGTTCACGTCCTGCGCCCTGGCCGCGCCGAGCGCGTCGGCCTCGCCGTACTTCTTGCTGATCTCGCGGGCCGCGGCGACGAACGCCAGCACCGCCTGGTCGTGCTTGAGCAGCGCGTCGGACGTCTGCACCAGCAGCTCCCGCTGCCAGCCCAGGCTGGAGCACAACTCGATGAAGTCCGCGTGCGGGTCGGCGACCTTGACCGACATGTCCTTGAAGACCTCGTCCGCGTGCGGCCGGTAGTCCTTGGTGTGCTCGTTCTCCAGCGCTTCGGCGAAGTCGACCAGGCTCTGCAGGTCGACGGCGAGGGAACCCTCGTCGTAACCCGTCATCGCGTTCGACTTGGTGTACCCGCTCTCGCGACCGTAGTCACGCAGCCAGGCAGGCCCTTTGTCCTCTTCGGGCAGACCCATCTCGCACGCCCTCCCCAGGGGTTCTCGTCCGCGATCGGCGGCGCCGCGGTCAGTGACCAACGCGGTCCAGCGCTAGCAGACTACCGAAATGGGGCAAGGATGCACACCGGGCTATCGGCCGTGCTCACCCGCTGGTCAGCGGGGCAGGCCGGAGCGCCGCCACGCGCCAGGTCCGGCCGTGGTCACCGCGGGCAGGCCGCTGCGCCACCACGCGGACACCTCCGCGGCGGGCGCGGCCACCCCCGCAGGCCGCGTAGACAGCACGGCCACCAGCGCCGCGACCTCCTCGGCCGTCGGCGTGCCACGCTCGATCCGGATCATCGGCTGCTCCGTCATCTCAACCCTCCCCGTTCGGCCTGGCCAGGCCGAACTCCCGATACACCCGTGACCAGAAGCCGTCGCGGACCCACAGCCGTGCCTTCTCGAAGGGGCGCAGCGAGATGCCCAGCTCCTTCTCCGCCTCCACCAGCAGCTCCTTGTCGATGACCGTCGGCAGCAGCGGACCGGGCAGCAGCTCGCCGATGTTGTCACGACCCCGGGTGAGGATCCACTTCTGGGCCACGTATTCGCCGATCTCGACGATCTCCAGGCGGTCCGGCGGCTGCGGGTGGGCGCGCCGCGCCGCGGGCACCGGCCGCGGCTCCGGAGCAGCGGGGATTTGCGCGACGGGCAGCGCGATCGCCGGCCGCCCGGAGAACACCTCGGCGGGCGTGGGGGTGCGGATGCGCCCGGTGGCCGCGAAGTACGGCCGGACGAACTCCGCGTCCAGCGTGTACACCGTGTCGCTCTCCCAGACCAGCCGCTCCGCCTGGTTGGTGCCGTACGGCGGCTCGACGCCCCACAGGTGCACCCGCACGCCGTAACTCTGCGCCGCCTCGACCGCCGACAGCATGTCCTCGTCACCGGCGACCAGCACCGCGTCGGTGACCGAGCGGTGCCGGGCCAGCGTCTCCAGGTCGCTGCGGATCTGCGCGTCCACGCCCTTCTGCTGCCCGCGCAGGTTCAGGTTGCCCAGCCGCAGTTTGACCTGCGCCATCTGCGCGATGACCCGCTGGTCGATCGTGGGCACCCGGTCACGGGCCGCGTCGAACCAGTACAGCCGCAGCAGGTCGGCGCCCAGGCAGTCGGCGGCCTGGGCCATGAGCGCGTGAATCATCCGCTCGGCGTCCACTTTGAACTCCGAGCGGTTCGACGTGCCGAGCAGCAGCTCGCCGGAGGCCGCGTACAGGTAGCCCACGTCCACCAGCACCGTGTACCGGCGTGGCAGCAGGTGACGATCGGCAGGCTCCTGCACGGTCATCCCGACATCGTTACACAGCGACCCGTCGGCGTGAACGTTCTGCCACATGACCGTCACTCAACGGTTAACAGCCGCCGTCACAGCGGGATGCTGAGTTCCCTGCCATCCCGTCACAGCGGGATGCTGAGTTCCCTGCCATCCCGTCACAGCGGGATGCTGAGTTCCCCGACATCCCGTCACAGCGGGATGTTCCCGTGCTTCTTGGGCGGCAGCGTCTCCCGCTTGGCGGCCAGCGCGCGCAGCCCCCGCACGATGTGCGCGCGGGTCGCCGACGGCCGGATCACCGCGTCCACGTAACCGCGCTCGGCGGCGACGTACGGGTTGGCCAGGGCGTCCTCGTACTCGTTGATCAGCTCGGCGCGGCGGGCCACCGGGTCGTCGGCCGCGGCCAGCTCCGCCCGGTAGAGGATGTTGACCGCGCCCTGCGCGCCCATCACCGCGATCTGTGCCGTCGGCCACGCGAAGTTGAGATCCGCGCCGAGGTGCTTGGAACCCATGACGTCGTACGCGCCGCCGTACGCCTTGCGGGTGATCACTGTGATCTTCGGGACGGTGGCCTCGGCGTACGCGTAGATGAGCTTGGCGCCGCGGCGGATGATGCCGTCCCACTCCTGGCTCGTGCCGGGCAGGAAGCCGGGCACGTCCACGAAGGTCAGCACCGGGATGTTGAACGCGTCACAGGTGCGCACGAAGCGCGCGGCCTTCTCCGACGCGGCGATGTCCAGGCACCCCGCGAAGTGCATGGGCTGGTTGGCCACCACGCCGACCGGGCGGCCCTCGACCCGGCCGAAGCCGGTCAGGATGTTCTGCGCGTACAGCGGCTGCACCTCGAGGAACTCGCCGTCGTCGAGGATCGACTCCAGCACCGAGTGCATGTCGTAGGGCTGGTTCGCCGAGTCCGGGATCAGCGTGTCCAGCTCGGCGTCGGTGTCCGAGACCGCCAGGTCCGCGGTGACCGGCCAGGCCGGCGGGGCGTCCAGGTTGTTGCTCGGCAGGTACGACAGCAGCGCCTTCACGTAGTCGACGGCGTCGGACTCGTCGCTCGCCAGGTAGTGCGCGTTGCCGCTCTTGGTGTTGTGGGTGCGCGCGCCGCCCAGCTCCTCCATGCCCACGTCCTCGCCGGTGACCGTCTTGATGACGTCCGGTCCGGTGATGAACATGTGCGAGGTCTGGTCGACCATCACGGTGAAGTCGGTGACCGCCGGCGAGTACACCGCACCACCCGCACACGGACCCACGACCAGCGAAATCTGCGGGATAACGCCGGACGCGCGCACGTTGCGGAAGAAGATCTCGCCGTACAGCCCGAGCGAGACCACGCCCTCCTGGATCCGCGCCCCGCCGGAGTCGTTGATCCCGATCACCGGGCACCCCGTCTTCATCGCCAGGTCCATCACCTTGACGATCTTCTCCCCGAACACCTCGCCCAGCGACCCGCCGAACACCGTGAAGTCCTGCGCGAACACGCACACCGGCCGCCCGTCCACGGTCCCGTACCCGGTGACCACGCCGTCGCCGTAGGGCCGGTTCCGCTCCTGCCCGAAGCTCGTCGACCGATGCCGCGCCAACTCGTCAAGCTCGACAAAGGAACCCTCGTCGAGCAGCATCGCGATCCGTTCCCGCGCGGTCTTCTTCCCCCGCGCGTGCTGCTTCTCCACCGCCCGCGCCGACCCGGCGTGCACGGCCTCCTCGACCCGCCGCTCGAAGTCCGCAAGCTTGCCCGCCGTGGTCCGCCCATCGACCCGGCCCTTATCCGGCACCGTAGTAGTCACGCCCCAGACCCTATAACCCACCTGAACCCCCGTTCAGTCATCTACACCACACCCCCCACCCGCCCCTGCCGCGACGATCTTGCGCGGGCTGTGGGTATGACACGCGCGTATGGGACAAAAGGGCAACAGTTCGCGCAAGATCGTCGTGATCATGCGCCGTTCGGGTAGTTCGTTTCGTCCGGTTCGGGCGAATCGTTGAGGTGTTGTGACGATGTTCGGGGTGCTGCTGCTGGTGGGCGGTTTTACGGTGCTCGCCGTGGTGCGGCCGTGGCAGTCGGACGACCGTGCGCGCAAGGAGGAGGTCGAGCCGCCCGTCACGGGCGGGTTTCGGCCGACGCGACCGCGTCCGGGGCCGCGGCGTGCCGCGACGGTGACCGGGGCGGCGAGGGTGAGCGCGGCGGCGACGGCAAGCGGGGCCGCGACGGTGAGCGGGGCCGCGACGGTGAGCGGGGCCGCGAGGGCGAGTGGCGGGGTTGCTGCGGCGGGTGGTGTCGTCGCGCGCCGGCCCAGGCCGGTGCGCCGGGGCGGGGCCGGGGTGCCCGGCACCGCGGCGGCCGGCGCCGTGCCGGAGACCTTGACCGCCGTGATTCCGCGCATCGCTCCGGCGCCGACCGTGGCGGCCGGCACGCGCACCAGGGTCTTCGAGGCGCCGGCGGGAGGCTCGCCGGCGGCCCGGCCCGAGCCGGTCGGACCGTCGAGGCGCGGCGAGGCGACGCCGACCGGCGGGCCGAGCCCCGTCGTGCCGCTGAAGCCGCGTCCCGCCGCGCGGCGGGCCGATCCTGGAGCCGACCGGGTGCCGGTGCGCCATCACCGGGTGGAGACCATCCAGCGTGGGCGGCGGGTGTCGACCGAGCCGGGGGACACCGAGATCGTGCTCCCGGAATGGCTCGGCCCGATGTCCGTCCCCGACGACGCCACGCCGGTGCGCGCCCGCCACGCCGGCTGACCGGCGGCGGATACGCTCCTGCGGTGGAGATGAGCAGGCCGCAGCTGGACCGGACCCGCCTCGCGGCGCTGCCGCGCTGGCACGTGGAGGTCAAGGACGAGACCGGCTCGACCAACGCCGACGCCGCCGCGGCCGCGCGGGAGGGCGCGGCGGAGGGCCTGGTCGTCACCGCCGACTCGCAGACGGCCGGGCGGGGCCGGCTCGGCCGCACCTGGGTGTCGCCGCCGCGCGCCGGGCTGGCGGTGTCCGTGCTGCTGCGCCCGGCCACCGACGTGTCCGGCTGGGGCTGGCTCCCGCTGCTCGGCGGCGTCGCGCTGGCCGAGGCGGTGCGTGCGGTGACGGGTCTGGAGCCCGCCCTGAAGTGGCCCAACGACCTGCTGATCGGCGGGCGCAAGTGTGCCGGGCTGCTGGCCGAGGTGCCGCTGCCCGGCGCGGTGGTGATCGGCATCGGCCTGAACGTGAGCCTGCGGCCCGAAGAGCTGCCGGAGACCCCGACCGGCCTGCCCGCGACCTCGCTGCTGCTGGCCGGCGCGGCCGCGGCCGACCGGACCGCGCTGCTGGTGGTGCTGCTGGAGCGGTTGGGCGCGCACTACGACGCCTGGCAGGCAGCCGGCGGCGACCCGGACAAGAGCGGCCTGCGGGATGCGTACCTGCGGATGTGCGCGACCCTCGGCCGACAGGTGTCGGTGATGCTGCCCGGCGGCACCACGGACCTGACCGGGGAGGCCGTGACCGTCGACACCGAGGGCCGCCTCGTCGTGCGGACCGCCACCGGCGACCGGCCGGTCGCCGCGGGCGACGTCGTCCACCTGCGCTGACCTCGGGTGGCCGTCCCTTTCGTCCGCGTCGCGACTCGACGCCGGTCGCGTGACAGACCGATTGCCGACGGAGCACCGATGGCGGATGGCCGGGTGTCGCCTCGTGGAACTACCCTGCTCGCGGACAATCGTGCGTTTGATCGCAGGCTGTAACGAGGAGGCACGGATGGCGTTCCCTGAGGACGTGTTGACCGCGGACGAGCACGTGGTGCTCGACCTGCACCCCCATTGGAAGGCCATGATCCGGCCGGTGACGGTCCTGGTCCTGGCGGTGGCGGCGGTGATCACCGCCCTGCTCTTCGACCTCGACGCGATCCTGGTCTACATCGTGGCGGGGCTGGCGGTCGTCGCGGTGGCGTGGCTGACCTTCTGGCCGTGGCTGGTCTGGCGCACCACGCACTACGTGCTGACGAACGAGCGCGTGCTGCTGCAGACCGGTGTCTTCTCGCGGGACCGGCGGGACATCCCGCTGTCGCGGGTGAACGACCACGCGATGAGCCAGAAGTTCATCGAGCGGCTGCTCGGCTGCGGCACGCTGACCATCGAGTCGGCGGGCGAGCGCGGCCAGTCGGTGCTCAACGACATCCCGCATGTCGAGAAGGTGCAGACGACGCTGTACGAGCTGGTCGAGGCCGACCGGGACTCGCACTCGTACAACGACAACGAGCGCTCGGTCGCCCCGGCCCAGCAGGCCAAGGTCGAAGAGAAGAAGTGAGTCGGGCTACCGCTCTGGGCGCGGCTTCGCCCGCGTGAGCTCCTCGGCGAGCTCCGTGTCGGTGAACTCCGCGTCCAGGGCGGCCAGCTGCTCGGCGGCCCGGTGATCGGCCGCGAATTCCGCCTCCAGCGGGGCGGTGAGCCGGGCGAAGTCGTCGGGGCGCACCTGCGCGGGCACCGGCACGCCGGCCAGCGCGCTCGCGGCCGCTTCGGCGTCGACCAGTTCCTCGACACTGTCGACGTGCACGTGCGCCGGGCCGAAGTCGGCGTCGACGCCGCCGGCCGCGACGGCGACCTGGTTCGCGGGGGCGAACACGAAGGTGCGGTACGTGTAGAACCGGAAGATCGTGCCGAGCACGAGGCCCAGGAGCTTGGCCGCGTTGAGCGCCAGCAGCCCGTGCAGGCCCAGGGCGTACTTGGTGGCGCCCATGATGGCCAGCTCGATGGCGAGACCCGCGGCGTTGAACACGACGAAGAGCAGGAACTCGCGGCCCATCGCCTGGCTCTGCCGGTCGCGGTAGGTCCAGTGCCGGTTCATCAGGTAGGACGTCACCATCGCCACGATGGTGGCCACGACGTTGGCCTTGAGCTGGCCGTTCGGGAAGATCGTCAGCACCAGGGCGTTCAGCACCACGAAGTTGACCACGGTGTTCGCGCCGCCGACGATGGCGAACTTCAGAGCTTCAGGCCCCATCTTGCGCAGGCGTTCGGGCAGCAGGCGATCGAGCATCGTCAGATCAGGGCGCACTGGGCCACCTTACGCGAGTCGGGCAGGGGGGATTGGTAGCGCAACTCCGAATGCAAGCCAACTCACCCTGCCTGGGCCTGCGCGGGCACCGAGGCGGTCGAAGCGCCGTTGAAGACGAACCGACGATAGGCCCAGAACCGGAAGACACTGGCGATACCGGTGCCGAACAGCATTTTCGCGATGTTGTCGGCCAGCCAGGTGTGGAAGACACCCGGCCAGATACCGCCCAGCACGTCGTGGCTCAGCCACACCACCACGAGCGTGATGCCGAGGCCGACCAGGTTGAAGAAGAAGTAGAGCGAGTACTCGCGGGTGAGGCTGGAGCGTTCCCGGTCCCGCCAGGTCCAGTAGCGGTTGCCGAAGAACGCGCCCGTCGCCGCGACCACGGTGGAGATCGCCGCGGCTGCCAGCGGGCCGGTGGGCGACCGCAGCAGGTTGAAGACGAGGAAATCGACGACGTATGCCGCGCCGCCGACGACGCCGAACTTGCCCAGCTCATGGATCAGGTGCCGGAACTGCGCGACGAGCCGCAGCGGCAGTGCTGAGGCAGATGGCGCGGACGGCGGTTTGGGGGTCACCCCGTGAGCCTACCGTGCCGCCGCGGCCGGGCCAGCCTCGTGCGAAAGCCCGGTGACGACCGCGAGCACGCCCACCTCCATCGGATCTCCTCCCATCCGCAGCTCGGCGGTGCTGCCGGCCGGGGCCTTGCCGGCCACCCGGAGCACGTCCAGCCCGGGCGTGCGCCAGGGGCACAGGCCGGGCACGGTCCGGCAGGCCAGCGCCGCGGCGCCGGCGTTGCGGCCGCCGCCGAGGTTGCCCGGTTCGCCCGCCGGGGAGCCGTCGATGAGCAACTCGTCGCCGGTCAGCGCGAGGTCTCCGTCCCAGAGGGCGAGGCCCACCCGGACCGATCCCGCGCCGCCCAGCCCGACCGCGGTCGCCGTGTCGCCGCGCCCCGTGCGGGGGCCCAGGTAGACCGCCGCCTCGCCGCGGGGCGCGGCCCGGTGCTCGTACACCACGGCCAGCGTCCAGCCCGCGAACTGCTTGCGCCCCCGCGGCAGCGGCCCGGCCGGGGCGGCCAGCCACCAGTCCCCGCCGCCGCCCTTGCGCAGCAGCTTCGTGACGTCGGCCACGCCCTGGGTGAGCGAAGCGCCCGACTCGGCGTGCCCGAACCGCACCTCGACCGGCTGCCAGCTCCCCTTCGGGCCGTGCAGGGCCACCAGTTCGGGCAGCTGCGCCGCGGAGGCGGCGACCACCAGCCCGGCCCAGCGCACCTTCGCGCCGTCCGGCAGGTCCAGCCGGGCACCGCTGGCCGCCTTCTCCCCGGCGAGTTCCGTGATCGGGCCATTCGGCCCGGCGGGACCCTGCTCGTCGAGCAGGCCGCCGGGTGCGGCGGGCTCGCCGAACGCGGGCAGCAGGGGGGACATGTCCAGCACGTTGTTGTCCGTGCCGAGCAGGCACAGCGGGCGCGGTCGGCAGGACAGCAGGGCGCTGCCGGCGAGCGCGACGTCGACCCGGCCGCGGGCGGCGTGCCCCAGGCGCAGCCCGCCCGGCGCGACCGGCACCCGGAACACGGTCGCGCTGCGCCGCTGACCGTACGTCGCGGCGACGCCGACCTCCTGGAAGCCGCTGACCGTGGCGTCGGCCAGCACCGGGAGCCGGGCCACCGACCGGGCGCCCTTCTTCCACCGCGGCCGGTCGCAGGAGGCGCCCGTGGCCGTCGCCTCGCACTGCCAACCGTCCCCGGCGGCGGTTCCGGCCAGCCGCATACCCGCAGGCAGTGTCACGTCGATCCGCACCGCCCCGGGCGGAGCGGCGGGACCGGCCGCCGGAGTCGCGCTCGGTTGCGGCTCCAGTCGGCGCACGATCGGCTGGAACCGCGTGGCGCCTGGCTGATCGTCCGGTGCGCCGGCGGTCTCGGGCAGGTCGGCGCGGTCGTCGGAGGGGGCGCGCACCGGGATGGGCAGCGTTCCGGCGCGGCCCGCCACCAGGTCGATCTCGGTGAACTCCGGGGCCGAGACCTCGGCGGCCGGTTCGGCCGGGGGAGCGGGGGCGACGGGGGCCGGTGCCACCGCGGGCGGCGGCTTGGGCACGGTGACCGGAGCGGGCCTGACCGGCGGCAGGGCGACGGCAGGGGCCTGCGTGGTGCGGCCGGGCGTCGAAGGCGATGGCCGGGCGGCGGTCACCCCGGGCGACGGTGGGGGTGCGAACACCGGCGGCGGTACGAACACCGGCGGCACGGCCGGCACCGGCACCGGGACCGGCGCGGCCCGCGAGGGGGCGGTCGGTGGCGTCGGGGTGGCCGTCATCGCGACGAACACGGTGATCCCGGCCAGCGCCGCGATGCCCACACCGGTCCCCGCGACGATGCTGGCGCCGCCGTACCGGCCGATCAGGCGGCCGGGCGCGGCCAGCAGCCACCGCCCACCGGCGATCGCCAGCCCGGCGAGCGCGGCCAGCCACCCGCCCAGGTGCTCCCAGGCCTGCGGCCACCACAGCACGATGGCTCCCCAGGCGGTGGCCAGCCAGCCACCGAGCGCGAGCTTGCCCGCGCCGGCCAGGTAGGCGGGCGCGGCGGCCCCCAGTAACAGGGGGGCGATGACGCTGCGCAGGCCGGCGTTCTCCTCGGTCAGCTCGCGGTGCAGGCGGCGGCACTCGGCGCAGCCGGACAGGTGCTCGTCGACCTTGCCGCGGTCGCGTTTGGCCAGCGCGGCACGTACGTATCCGGCCAGGTGCGAACCGGTCCAGTGGCAGCGCGGGTTGCCGGTGAGCGCGATGTGCTCCTGCAGGTACATCTGCCGCAGCCGCTCCCGGGCCCGGTACGCCAGCGCCGCGACGCCGTTCGGGGTGAGCCCCAGCAGCGGGGCGACCTGCGACGGGCTCTCGCCCTCCACCTCGGTGTGCCAGAGCACGGCCCGCCAGCGCTCGGGCAGCCGGGCGAAGGCGCGGGCGGCGTACGACGTCTCCAGCCGGGAGATGGTCGGGTCGTCCACGGGTTCCGCGGTCTCGTAGCGGGTGAGGTCGTCGGTGAGCTCGACGCGGCGTTCCCGCCGGGCCCGGTCGTAGCGGGTGTGCCGCATGGTGGTGAGCAGGTACGCCCGGAAGGCGGTGTCCGGCCCGCCGCCGCTGCGCAGCACCGCCAGCACCTTGGCGAAGGTCTCGGCGATCAGGTCGTCGGCGTCGGCGTGGTCGGTGCTGAGCACCCGCGCCAGCCGCCGCGCCGATTCGAGATGGCGCTCGTAGAGCGACCCGAACGCGTCGGTGTCGCCGCCGCGGACGAGGGAGATGAGTTGTGGATCGCTCTGCGGGTCGGTGGACTGATCCTGGGCAGGGTAAAACGCACTGGTCACGGCCGCCTCCGGGGGGAATGTCACGGTTTCGCCGGCTGCTAGGGACGTTAGACCAATCACCCGATTTGCGGAATATGCGGAGCTCATGATGAAGTCGCGATAGCCGCGTTCGCCCGAGCCCGGAACGGGTATGGGAAAGGCAGGTGACCGGGCTCGCACGCGTCAGGGCCGTCGCGCGACGCGGGCGCTGCTTGATCAAAAACGGGTTTTGCGGAAACGTGCGCGTTCGGCCGAAGAATCGTGCGCGTTGAAGCACCTGGACCGACGCTTGTGCACTTATTCACAAGGCGGGAAGGGCCTCAGGCAACAAACCGGGCTTACGCTGAGGCCACATCCCGGACGACTCGCGGCCACCTGGCCGTGGTCAGTCGTATCCGTCGGTCAAAGACGACCACGAGGAGAACTCCATGACCGCGCCGGCAGTCATCGCAGGGCTTGACCAGCACCCGACCTCGCACCCCAAGCTGATCGCCTGGGTGCGCCAGATCGCAGAGCTCACCACACCGGACAGCATCGTGTGGTGCGACGGCTCCGAGGACGAGTGGACGCGCCTCACCGAGGAGCTCGTCACCGCGGGCAGCCTGGTCCGCCTGGACCCGGTCAAGCGGCCGAACTCCTTCTGGGCTCGCACCGACCCCTCCGACGTGGCCCGGGTCGAGGAGCGCACGTTCATCTGCTCCGTGGACGAGGCCGACGCCGGCCCGACCAACAACTGGATGGCTCCGGCCGAGATGAAGCAGCTCATGACCGAGCTGTACCGGGGCTGCATGCGCGGCCGCACCATGTACGTCATCCCGTTCTGCATGGGCCCGCTCGACGCCGAGAACCCCATGTTCGGTGTCGAGATCACCGACTCGCCGTACGTCGTGGCCAGCATGCGCATCATGACCCGGATGGGCACGCACGTGCTCGAGGCGATGGGCGAGACCGCGGACTTCGTGCCGGCGCTGCACTCGGTCGGCGCGCCGCTGGAGCCGGGCCAGGCCGACGTGCCGTGGCCGTGCTCGACCACCAAGTACATCTCCCACTTCCCGGAGAGCCGCGAGATCTGGTCGTTCGGCTCCGGCTACGGCGGCAACTCGCTGCTGGGCAAGAAGTGCTACTCGCTGCGCATCGCCAGCGTGATGGGCCGCGACGAGGGCTGGCTCGCCGAGCACATGCTGATCCTCAAGCTGACCAACCCGGCCGGCAAGGTGCACTACATCGCCGCGGCGTTCCCGTCGGCGTGCGGCAAGACCAACCTCGCCATGCTGGAGCCGACCATCCCCGGCTGGAAGGTCGAGACCCTGGGCGACGACATCGCCTGGATGCGGTTCGGCGAGGACGGCCGCCTGTACGCGGTGAACCCCGAGTACGGCCTGTTCGGCGTCGCGCCCGGCACCGACTGGAAGACGAACCCGAACGCGATGCGCACGCTCGCCGCGGGCAACTCGCTGTTCACCAACGTGGCGCGCACCGACGACAACGACATCTGGTGGGAGGGCATGGGCGAGCCCCCGGCCCACCTCACCGACTGGCACGGCAACGACTGGACCCCGGACGCGGACCAGGTCTCCAGCCACCCGAACTCGCGCTTCTGCACCCCGATCACGCAGTGCCCGATCCTGGCCCCGGAGTACGACGACCCGAAGGGCGTGCCGATCTCGGCGATCCTCTTCGGCGGCCGCCGCAAGACCACCATCCCGCTGGTCAGCCAGGCCCGCGACTGGGTGCACGGCGTCTTCCAGGGCGCGACCCTGTCGTCGGAGACCACCGCCGCCGCCGTCGGCCAGGTCGGCGTGGTCCGCCGCGACCCGATGGCGATGCTGCCCTTCATCGGCTACCACGCGGGCGACTACTTCCGTCACTGGATCGCCATGGGCAAGGGTGTCGACGGCAACGCCGACAAGCTGCCCTCGATCTTCTACGTGAACTGGTTCCGCCGCGGTGACGACGGCCGGTTCCTGTGGCCCGGATTCGGCGAGAACTCCCGCGTCCTCAAGTGGGTCGTGGAGCGCCTGGAGGGCGAGGCCGGCGCGGTCGAGACCCCCGTCGGCTTCGTGCCCCGCGTGGAGGACCTGGACCTCGTCGGGCTCGACCAGCCGGCCGCCGACGTCGAGCTGGCGCTGGAGGTCCGCACCGACGAGTGGTCCGCCGAGATCCCGCAGATCACCGAGTGGTTCGACAAGTTCGGCGACAAGCTCCCCGCCGTCCTCTGGTCCGAGCTCGACGCCCTGAAGGCCCGCCTGAACGTCACCGAATAACGATCTTCGCACAAGTCGCGCAGGCCCCCCGGCGGAGTCGGGGGGCCTGCGGGCATCATGGGGGTGTGCAGATCTCGGCTAGAGGCGACTATGCGGTCCGGGCCGCTCTGGAGCTGGCCAACGCGTACCCGGCCACCATCTCGGCGCAGGCTCTCGCGGACGCCCAGGGCCTGCCCCGGAAGTTTCTCGAGGCCGTGCTCGCCGACCTGCGGCGCAGCGGGGTGATCCACGCCGTCCGGGGCGCCGACGGCGGCTACAGCCTCAGCTCGCCGCCGGCCGAGGTGACCATCGGCATGGTGCTGCGGGCCGTGGACGGGCCGCTGGCGGGCGTGCGCGGGCACCGGCCCGAGCAGACCAGCTACACCGGCACCTCCACCCACCTGCCCCTGGTATGGGTCGCCGTGCGCTCCGCGGTGCGCGGCGTCGTCGACGAGGTGACCCTCGCCCAGGCGGTCACGGGGCAGCTGCCGGAGGCGGTCCGAGACCTCACCACGGTCCCGGACGCCTGGCAGCCGCGCTGATCTGCGCCACCAGCGTTAGGCTGCGCAGGATGAAACTCCGCGACCTCGTCTACTCCGTATATGAACGCCGCCTCACCCAGCTGCTGGCGGGCAAGCCGCGCCCCCGGCACGTGGGCGTCATGTGCGACGGCAACCGGCGCTGGGCGCGCGACATGGGCTACGTGGACCCCAACGACGGCCACCGGGTCGGCGCGGCGCGGATCAAGGAACTGCTGCGCTGGTGCGACGAGGCCGGCATCGCGCACGTCACGCTGTACCTGCTGGCCACCGACAACCTGCGCCGCCCGGCCGCCGAGCTGGACCCGCTGCTGCAGATCATCGAGGACCTGAGCACCGAGCTGGCCGAGGACGGCAACCCCTGGCAGCTGCGCATGGTCGGCGCGCTCGACCTGCTGCCCGCAGACACCGCCGCCGCGCTGAAGGCCGCCCAGGAGCGCACCGCGGGCCGCCGCGGCGGCGCGCACGTCAACATCGCGGTCGGCTACACCGGCCGCCGGGAGATCGCCGACGCGGTGCGCTCGCTGCTGCAGGAGCACGCGAAGGCCGGCGCGACGCTGGAGGAGGTGGCGGAGAAGCTCGACGTCGAGCACATCGCCGAGCACCTCTACACCCGCGGCCAGCCCGACCCGGATCTGATCATCAGGACCAGCGGGGAGCAGCGGCTGTCCGGCTTCCTGCTGTGGCAGTCGGCGCACTCGGAGTTCTACTTCTGCGAGCTGAACTGGCCGGACTTCCGGCGTGTGGACTTCCTGCGCGCGCTGCGGGACTACGCGGGCCGCCAGCGTCGCTTCGGCGCGTGAGGCTCAGGGTTTTCACCCATAGCCCGAGTCCGATTTCTTCCCCTCTCCCACCTGCGCTCCCGTTGAGAATGTGACCTGTTTCACGATCCACGTGACGGGTTTGGCACATCGCCGGAAAACCCGGCAGGGTCCCTGACCAGCGCCTTCCTCCCCCCTGAGGCGCGGCAACCCCCTACGAAGGGACCGACTCGTGTCGACACCCCGTGACCCCCAGCCGGGCCGCCACCGTGAACTCCGTCAGCGCACCGGCCCGGCCGGGCTGCTGGCCGTCCACTCCCGAAAGATCGCGATCGGCGTGCTCTGCGCCGCCGTCCTCGGCGCGGTCGGTTACGGCCTCGCCGGAAACGCCGACCCGACGTCGGTGGCCACCGACCTGGCCGCGGCACGCGCCGCCGAGTCCGAGGCAGCCAGCCGCGACTACAGCCGCCTCGACGCCACGCCGACGCCCAGCGCGAGCGCCACGCCGTCGCCGAGCCTGAGCGCGTCCCCCGCCACGACGCCGCGGGCGCAGCCGCCGGCCACGGCCAAGCCGAAGCCGTCGGCCACCCGCACCGCGACCACGCCCACACCGTCGTCCTGCAAGGGCTTCAGCGGCAACCAGCTGACCGCGTGCAAGCTGCTGCCCAGTTTCGGGTTCGCGTACAGCCAGATGAGCCCGCTGGTGAAGCTGTGGCAGCACGAGAGCGGCTGGAACCACAAGGCCGAGAACTCCGGCTCCGGGGCGTACGGCATCCCGCAGGCGCTGCCGGGCAGCAAGATGGCGAAGTTCGGCGACGACTGGAAGACCAACCCCGCCACGCAGATCAAGTGGGGTCTGGACTACATCAAGAACCGGTACAAGACACCCGCCGGCGCGTGGTCGCATTTCCAGGACGTCAGCTGGTACTAGGTGGCAGAATCGCCACTCGTTTCACGACTCGCAGTGACGCTGTGACTTCGTAAAGCGAGTGGCGATCTCCTTCGGCATCCCCCGACCGGATGATGCCAGGATCGGCGGATCGTCGGACAGATCGTGAAGACATGCTGGCCAAACGGGTTTCTTGCGGTTAGCGTGAGTCATGGTCGATGTCCCGATACGAACGTACGTACTCGACACCTCCGTGCTGCTGGCTGATCCGGCTGCGATCCGCCGCTTCTCCGAGCACAACGTCGTGCTGCCGCTCGTGGTCATCTCCGAGCTGGAGGGCAAGCGGCACCACCCGGAGCTCGGCTGGTTCGCCAGGCAGTCGCTGCGGCTGCTCGACGACCTGCGGGTCAAGCACGGCAGGTTGGACGTGCCGCTGCCGGTGAACGACGCCGGCGGAACGCTGCGGGTGGAGCTCAACCACACGGACCCGCAGCTGCTGCCCAACGGCTTCCGTAATGACACGAACGACGCCCGCATCCTGTCGGTGGCGCTCGGTCTCGCGGCGGACGGGCAGCAGGTGACCCTGGTCAGCAAGGACATGCCGCTGCGGGTCAAGGCCGCCGCGGTGGGCCTGGCGGCCGACGAGTACCGGCATGACCAGGCGGTGGATCCGACCTGGTCCGGCCTCGCGGAGGTGGATCTGTCGGACGCCGACATGGCCGCGCTCTACGCCGGGGACGGCATCGACCATGACGAAGCGGCGGGGCTGCCCGTCCATACGGGACTCATCCTGCACGCGGGGCGCGGTTCGGCCCTGGGCCGCGTGCACACGGACAAGACGGTGCGGCTGGTCCGCGGCGATCGTGAGGCGTTCGGCCTGCGCGGGCGTTCGGCGGAGCAGCGCATCGCACTGGACCTGCTGCTCGACGACAGCATCGGCATCGTCTCGCTCGGCGGCCGGGCCGGCACCGGCAAGTCGGCGCTGGCCCTGTGTGCCGGCCTCGAGCAGGTGATGGAGCGGGGCAAGCACAAGAAGGTCATCGTGTTCCGCCCGCTGTACGCCGTCGGCGGCCAGGAGCTGGGCTACCTGCCCGGCACCGAGGCGGAGAAGATGTCGCCGTGGGCGCAGGCGGTGTTCGACACCCTCGGTGCGCTGGTGCACGACAACGTGCGCGACGAGGTGCTGCACCGGGGCATGCTCGAGGTGCTGCCGCTGACCCACATCCGCGGGCGCAGCCTGCACGACGCGTTCGTCATCGTCGACGAGGCGCAGTCGCTGGAACGGGGTGTGCTGCTCACCGTGCTGTCGCGCATCGGCGCCGGTTCGCGGGTGGTGCTCACCCACGACGTGGCGCAGCGGGACAACCTGCGGGTCGGCCGGCACGACGGCGTCACCGCGGTCATCGAGACCCTCAAGGGGCATCCGCTGTTCGCCCACGTGACCCTGACCCGGTCGGAGCGTTCCGCGATCGCCGAAGTGGTGACCGATCTCCTGGAGGAGTGATTCCGTCCTGATTTGACACTCTATGGAGTGTGACCGGGGCCACAGTCGCCCAGCCGGGCGACGACAGGCCCCGGTCCTCTGCGTAAGGGTGGCATCGAGCGCCCTTGCATCCGGCGTGTCCGGCGTGCCGTCCCCCGGCCGCCGCGCGACTGGTTCCGGCTGCCCGGCATGGCGCTCCCCTGGGACCGTCCATCCCTCCATACGGGACGGACCGGGGCCCCCGCCGCCGAGAGGATCCCTCGTGTCCCGGCAACGCCGCGCCCCTCACCGGGCGCACCCCGCGACCGGCCGCCTGATCGTGCGCACGCTCGCCGTGGTGACCCTGCTCGGCGGGGTGGCCGCCGCGACGCGCCTCGACAAGACCGAGCAGTGGCAGGCCGACACCCTCAACTCGGGCCAGGCGCAGATCGCCGCGCAGGCCGGGTCGGCCGCCCTCACCCTGCAGCAGCACCAGCTCCTCGTCGAGGCCAAGGACCGCGCCGCGGCCGAGGCCAAAGCGGCCGCGGCCCGGGCCGCCGCAGTGGAGAAGGAGGTCAGCCGCCGCGGGGCGGCACGGACCACCACTCCCGTCGACTTCGGGCCCATCCCCAGCAGCTGCCAGGAGTTCAGCGGCAACCGCGCGATCGGGTGCGCCCTGGTGCTCGCCGCAGGCATGGACCTGACGCAGATGGCCTGCCTGAACAAGCTGTGGACCCGCGAGTCCGGCTGGAACCCCTTGGCCCACAACAAGAGCTCCGGGGCGCACGGCATCCCGCAGGCGGTGCCCGGCAGCAAGATGGGCAAGTTCGGCGCCGACTGGGAGACCAACCCGGCCACGCAGATCAAGTGGGGCCTGGAATACATCAAGAACCGCTACGGCACCCCTTGCGGCGCGTGGCAGCAGTCCGAGGAAGAGGGCTGGTACTGACCTGTCAGGAGGCTTCGGTCAGGCCGGCGCTGGTGTGCTCCTGGGCCAGCCGGCGCAGCGCGGTGAGCACCGCCTCGCCGAGCACGGTGCCGGTGACCACGCCCTCGACCATGGCGGCCCGGTCCGCGCGCGCCAGCACGAGGCCGACCTCCTGGGCGGCCAGCCGCTCGGTCGCCTCGGCGTAGCCGTCGACCATCGCCAGCATGTCCTCCTGGCCGAGTTCGCGCAGCGCCGCGATGGCGTCGGCGAGCTGGTCCAGCGCGGGGGCGTGCGCGTGCACCCGCCAGCCCCGCTCCGTCACGATCCGGGCGGCTTCGGCACGCGCCGCCTGCCAGCCCGCGGTGCCGCGATCGGCGCGCGGCGTGCCCGCGATCGCCTCGTGCGCGGTGCCGAGCAGGTCGTGGCCCGGCAGCTCGGCGTCGTCGACGGCCCGCAGCACCTGGCGCACCGCGGCCACGCTCAGGTTGCCGACGTCGATCAGGGCCCGGATCAGGCGCAGCCGGCGCAGGTGCGCGTCGCCGTATTCGGCCTGGTTGCGGCCCATCGCCCGGCCGGGCGGGAGCAGCCCCTCGCGCAGGTAGTACTTGACCGTGGGCAGCGAGACCCCGCTGCCGCGGCTCAACTCGGAAATCTTCATCGCGGTTGACGATACCCAGTCGGATAGTGGATAGTGATGCTATCTACTGGATAGGAGGAGTCATGGCAACCGTGGTTCCGGGCCGGATGTCGGCCGACATCGAGGGCGACTTCGTGGTGTTCCTGATCGGCATGCGGTTCAACAAGCCCTGGAAGATCCACAAATGGTGGGGCGCGTTCACCGCGATGCCGCGCATGCTGCGCGTGCTCGCCCAGCGCCCCGAGCTCGGCCTGCTCTCGGTGGAGTATGCGATCACCCCGCGCGGCCCGCTGACCATCCAGTACTGGCGCAGCGTGGAGCAGCTGGAGGCGTTCGCTAGGAACGCCGCGCTGCCGCACCACCCGGCCTGGCGCGCCTTCAACAAGGTCGTCGGCGGCAATGGAGACGTCGGCATCTGGCATGAGACCTACCTGGTCAGCGCGGGCCGCTACGAGGTGCTCTACGGCAACATGCCGCCGTTCGGGCTGGCCCGCGCCGGCGAGCACGTGCCCGTGGCGCGCAAGGGCGATACGGCTGCCGCCCGCCGGGGAGCTTCAGCAACATAAAGGATTAATCGCCCAAACACGCTAATATCGGCATCACCGTCGACCTCGGAGGATGCTGATGCGGGCGATCGCGCTGTTCATGTGCGTGACGGCGATGGCCGTGGCCGCGGCGGCGCCCGCCGCGGCGAAACCGGCGGACCCGCCGCAGGTCGAGGTGATCGGCGGGGCCCGCGCGGGCGCGGGGGAGTTCCCCTGGATGGTGCGCCTGGACAACGGCTGCGCCGGCACCCTGGTGCGCACCCAGTACGTGCTGACCGCCGCGCACTGCGTGGGGCGCACCGGCGCCAACACGTCGATCACGGTGACCGCGGGCGCCGCTGATCTCGGCTCGGGCAAGACATTCCAGGTGCGCAGCAGCCAGGTGTGGCGGGCCCGCGGCTTCTCCGACGTGACCCGGGGCGACGACTGGGCGGTGATCCGGCTGGCCCGCCCCGTCGACGGGCCGGTGGTCGCCCTGCCCGCCGGCGGCGGCCTGGACAACGGCACGCTCACCGCGGTCGGCTGGGGCGCCACCCGGGAGGGCTCCCGCGCTCAGCAGCGCTACCTGCGCAAGGTCCAGGTGCCGTACGTCGCCGACGGCACCTGCGGCAAGATCTACCGCTCGCACGGGTACGGCTTCACCGATGCGGACATGATCTGCGCCGGCGACCTCAACCGCGGCGGCAAGGACAGCTGCCAGGGCGACTCGGGCGGCCCGCTGCTGCGCCGCGACGGCGCGCGCTGGGTGCAGGTCGGCATCGTCAGCTGGGGAGTCGGGTGCGGCCGAGCGGCATACCCCGGTGTCTATACGCAGGTGTCGCACTTCGCCGCGGATATCAAGGCGGCCATTGAGGAGAACGCCGCGCGCGGTTAGGTTCACCCTATGAGCGAACGAGTCAGATGGCTCGATCCGGTCAGCGAGGAGAAGGCGTGAGCGAGCGTGGCGAGGTCGATGTCGCGATCATCGGGGCGGGGCCGACCGGTCTGTTCGCGGCGTACTACGCCGGGTTCCGGGGGCTGAGCACGCTGGTCGTCGACGCGCTGCCGGAGGCCGGCGGGCAGGTCACCGCCATGTACCCGGAGAAGATGATTTTCGACGTGGCCGGCTTTCCGGCGGTGCGCGGGCGGGAGCTCATCGCGAACCTGGTGGCGCAGGCGGGCGCGTTCTCCCCGACGTACCGGCTGGGCGTGCAGGCCGCCGCACTGGCCTATGCGGACGGTGTGCCGATCCTCGGGCTCGGCGACGGCACCGAGGTGCGCTGCGGCGCGGTGCTGATCACCGGCGGCCTGGGCTCGTTCACCCCGCGCCCGCTGCCCGCCGCGGCCGGTTTCACCGGCACCGGCATCATCTTCTTCGTGCCGGACCCGACGATGCTGGCCGGCAAGCACGTGGTGATCGTGGGCGGCGGCGACTCGGCGTTCGACTGGGCGCTGGCGCTGGCCGGCGTCGCCGCGAGCGTCACCCTGGTGCACCGGCGCGACAAGTTCCGGGCCCACGCGGCGACCGTGGCGCGGGTCAAGGCGCTGCCGGTGCGCATCGAGGTCAACAGCCAGGTCACCAAGATCCTGGGCAGCGAGCGGGTGGAGTCGGTCGAACTGAACGGCACCGAGGAGATCCCCGCCGACGTCGTGGTCGCCGCGCTCGGCTTCACCGCCGACCTCGGTCCGCTGGCGATGTGGGGCCTGGCCCTGGACAAGCGGCACATCACCGTCGACTCGACGATGGCCACCAACCTGCCGCGCATCTTCGCCGCGGGCGACATCGTGGAGTATCCGGGCAAGGTGCGCCTCATCGCGACCGGCTTCGGCGAGGCCGCCACGGCCGTCAACAACGCGGCGATCGTGATCGACCCGTCGGCGCACCTGTTCCCCGGCCACTCCTCCGAGGACGTCGTCTAGACCAGCTGGAAGGCGCGCAGCTCGTCGAGAGTGGGCGGGTCGGCGCCGGGGCGCGTGCAGGTGAGCGCGGCGGCGTCGCACATGTGCCGCAGCATCAGCCGCAGCGTCTCCGGCGCCAGTTCGCGGGCGAGCTGGTCATCCAGCCGTCCGGCGGTGTGCAGCCAGGCCAGCAGCGCGCCCATCGCGGTGTCGCCCGCCCCGATGGAGTCGATCATCGTGATGGCGGGCGCGGCGACGGTCACCTCCTCGGTCGCGGTCAGTGCCACCGCGCCCGCGTCGCCGTGGGTCAGCACCAGCAGCCGCGGGCCGGCGGCCAGCCAGCGGCGTGCCGTTTCCATCGGCGGCACGTGCGGGTACGCGTGGGTCAGGTCGCCTTCGCTGGCGCGCACCAGATGGGCGAGCTCGACCAGGCGCTCCAGCCGGACCAGGGAGTCGGGGCGGGCCAGCGCGACGCCGCGCACGTTCGGGTCGAAGGTGATGGTGCACCGGTCGCGGTGACGCAGCGCCCAGCGCTCCAGGGTGTCCGCCCCCGGTGGCAGGAACGCGGCCAGCGAGCCGATGTGGATGGTGCTGCCGTCGGGCAGCTCGGGCAGCTCGCGCTCGCGCCAGCCGAAGTCGGCGGCCCCGGCCAGCCAGAAGTCGTACAGCGCCTCGCCGTCGTCACCGACCGTGGCCAGCGCCAGCGCGGACGGCTGGGACGTGGCGACCACGTACTGCGTGTCCACGCCGGACGAGGTGAGCCGCCCGCGGAACGCGGTGCCGAACGAGTCGCGGCCGACCCGGGCCGCCATCGCCACGGGGGCGCCGAGCCGCGCCGCCGCGATGGCGGTGTTGGCGGGGCCGCCGCCGAGCGCGGCGCGCAGCAGGCCCGCCCCGGCGGGGACGAGGTCGACAACTTGCTCTCCGGCTACCACGATCACCCGGACAGTCTGGCGGTCGCGCGACGGCCGGGCAATGCCGCACCCGTCATCGCAGACCGATGTACCCCGCCATCACCCGCAGCTGGTGGTCGAAGAACGACCGGCGGCTGTCCTCGATCAGGTTCTGGAACCGGCCGAACAGCTCGAAGGTGACCACGCCGAACAGCTGGATCCAGGCGGTGATGCCGCGCGCCAGCAGCTCCCGCGGCACGGTGGGGGCGACCAGCGCGGCGATCCGGTCCAGCTCGGCGGCCAGGTCGGCGGGCATCGACGAGACCGCGCCCGCCGTACCGGCGCAGCCGGCGGCACCCGGCCGGGAACCTGCCGAGGGCGCGGGCAGCGTGCCGGCGGCGACCCCGTCGGCGACCAGCGCGAGGATCACGTTCGTGGTGCGGGCGGCCGGGCCGACGGTGGTCTCCGGGGCCCTGTAGCCGGGCACCGGTGAGCCGTAGATCAGGGCGTACTCCGCCGGGTTGGCCAGGGCCCAGTCCCGGATGCCGTGCCCTGCCGCGAGCCACCGGCCGAGCAGGTCGGCGCGGTCCACCGCCGCCTCGGCGGACTCGGCCGCCGCGCCCAGCTCGTCGTAGCAGTCGATGATCAGCGCGGTGAGCAGGTCGTCGCGGCTGGGGAAGTAGCGGTAGACCGCCGACGAGACCATGCCCAGCTCCCGGGCCACGGCCCGCAGCGACAGGTTGGCCCCCTCGGTGGCGAGCTGCCGCCGCGCGATGGCCTTGATCTCGCTGGTCAGCTCGTCGCGTACGCGGGCCCGGATGTTCTTGGCGGTCATGTCGGAGAGCATAACAATAAAACGAGAGCACTGCTCTTGACAGTCGTGCCGGGCGCCGTGTTCACTGTTGTCATCAGAGAGCGGTGCTCTCGAAGCGAAGCAGAGATCTGGAGACTGAGATGCACGTGATCGTCGGCGCGGGACCCGTCGGCTCCGCCACCGCACTGCTGCTGGCCGAGCGCGGCGAGCAGGTCCGGATCGTCACCCGCCGGGGCACCGGCCCGCAGGCGCCCGGCATCGAACTGGTCGCCGCGGACGCCTCCGACGCGACCCGGCTCGCCGAGCTGGCCGAGGGCGCGACGGCCCTCTACAACTGCGCGAACCCGGCCTACCACCGCTGGCTGACCGACTGGCCGCCGCTGGCCGCGGCACTGCTGCACGCCGCGGAGTCGTCGGGCGCGGTGCTGGTGACGATGGGCAATCTGTACGGCTACGGCCCCGTCACCGGCCCGATCACCCACCACACCCCGCTCGCCGCGACGCACCCGAAGCTGGCGATGCGGGTGCGGATGTGGGAGGACGCGCTGGCCGCGCACCGGGCCGGCCGGGTGCGCGCCACCGAGGCCAGGGCCGGCGACTTCGCCGGGCCCGGCTCCTACGGGGTGCTGAACGAGACGGCGCTGTCGCGCACCGCGAAGGGCGGCATCGCGTACGTCATGGGCGACCCGGACGCCCCACACAGCTGGACCGCGATCGCCGACGTGGCCCGCACCCTGGTCGCGCTCGCCACCGACGAGCGGGCCTGGGGCCAGGCCTGGCTGGTGCCCACCCCGCCGGCGGTCTCCATCCGCCAGGCGGCCCGGCGGGCGAACGAGCTGGTAGGCCTGCCTCCGGCCAAGGTCAGCCGGGTGCCGTACCCGGTGCTGTGGGCGGCGGGTCTCTTCTCGACGATGCTGAGGGAGATGCGGACCACGCACTACCAGTTCGCCGCGCCGTTCGTGCTGGACAGCTCGCACACCGAGCAGGTCTTCGGCCTCGAGCCGACGCCGCTGGACGAGACCCTCGCCGCCACCGCGGCGAGCTACCGCGACGCCTGATCAGCGGGTCCGGTGCGGCCGCACCGGCGGGCGCGGACAGAGCGCCGTCAGCGGGCGACCGCCGCAGCCAGCCCGGTCAGGTCGGCGCCCTGGCCGATGAGCAGCGTGGTGGTGTTGCCGGCGGTCCGGGCCAGCACGGTCTGCCCGTCCGGGGCGCGGAAGCGCTGCCAGGTGACCGTGCCCACCACGGTCTCGCCGTCGGCCTGGGCCTTGCCGTCCAGCTCGTCCTTGACCAGGGCGTCCAGCGCGGTGCGGGACTGCACCAGCCGCGCCCCGTTGTTGTCGGGGTCGAGGTAGCCGATGCGCAGCACGCCCGGCTCCCACTTCGCGGTGACGGTCTGCCAGTCGGCGGGGGCGGCCGCCGGCAGCGGGGCGAACGACGCCCGCCCGGCGCTGGCGATCGCGTTGGCGGGGTCCACCGTCACGGCGGCGTCCCAGCCGTAGAACAGGCGGTAGCCCAGCACCAGGAGCAGCACCGGGATCAGCAGCACGCCGAGGGACAGGGCCATGTCCTTCGGGGTGCGGCCACCCGTCGCCGGCACGGACGTCGGCTCGGTCTGCGCGGTCTCCACGGTGCTCACCCCACCATCTTGACCGATGTCACAGGTCACACCGTCACGAGGTCACCGGATGCAACAACCCGAACGTACGTTCAGCAGCAGGCATGACAGGATCACCTCAGCCGATCGTAGGAGGAGCAGCATGGCGACCCGTACTCCGCAGGATCTCGACCGGAACCTGGCGCTCGATCTCGTCCGGGTGACCGAGGCGGCGGCCATGGCCGCGGGCCGCTGGGTCGGCCGGGGCGACAAGGAGGGCGGCGACGGCGCGGCCGTCGACGCCATGCGCAAGCTGATCAACTCGCTGCCCATGACCGGCACCGTGGTCATCGGCGAGGGCGAGAAGGACAACGCCCCGATGCTGTTCAACGGCGAGCGGGTCGGCGACGGCACCGGCCCCGAGGTCGACGTCGCGGTGGACCCGATCGACGGCACCACGCTGATGAGCAAGGGCATGCCGAACGCGCTGGCCGTGCTGGCCGTCGCCGAGCGCGGCGCGATGTTCGACCCGAGCGCGGTCTTCTACATGGAGAAGCTGGTCGTCGGCCCCGAGGCGGCCGATGTGATCGACATCACCGCCGGCTGGACCGAGAACCTGCGCCGCATCGCCAAGGCCAAGCGGGTGCGCGTGTCCGACCTGACCGTCTGCATCCTGGACCGGCCCCGCCACGCCGACCTGATCCGCGAGGTCCGCGACGCGGGCGCCCGGATCAACTTCATCTCCGACGGCGACATCGCCGGCGCCATCTACGCCGCCCGCGACCAGTCCGACGTCGACGTGCTGATGGGCATCGGCGGCACGCCCGAGGGCATCACCGCCGCGTGCGCGCTCAAGTGCCTGGGCGGCGCGATGCAGGCCCGGCTGTGGCCGCAGGACGCGGCCGAGCGCGAGCGGGCCGTCGCCGCCGGGCACGACCTGGACCGGGTGCTCACCACCGACGACCTGGTCACCGGCGAGAACGTGTTCTTCGTGGCCACCGGTGTCACCTCCGGCGACCTGCTGCGCGGCGTGCGCTACCGCGACAACGGCGCGTACACCCAGTCGATCGTCATGCGGTCGAAGTCGGGCACCATCCGCGTCATCGACTCGTACCACCGCCTGGAGAAGCTCGCCGGGTACTCGCTGGTCGACTTCGCGTGATCCGTACCGCCCAGGCCCGGCCGTGAGCGTCGACTCCGGCCGGGCCGCCGGTGTGGCGCTGGCCGTGCTCGGCGGCAGCTGCCTGGCCCTGCAGTCGCGCATCAACGGCGAACTCGGCCACCAGCTCGGCGACGGGATCGCCGCCGCCACCGTCTCGTTCGGCGTCGGCCTGGTCGTGATGCTGCTGGCGCTGCCCTGGATGCACCGCAACACCCGCCGCATCCTGCACGCGCTGCGCTCCGGGCAGCTGCGCTGGTGGCAGTGCGTCGGCGGGGCCTGCGGCGCGTTCCTGGTCACCACCCAGGGCCTGACCGTGCCCTGGCTCGGCGTCTCGATCTTCATCGTGGCCCTGGTCGCCGGGCAGTCCGTGTCCAGCCTGGCCATGGACCGGCTCGGCGTCGGACCCGGCGCCCCGCGCCTGATCACCCCCAACCGGGCGGTCGGCGCGCTGCTGTGCATCGTGGCCGTCGTCATCGCGGTCGGTGACAGCTTCGGCGACCCGCGCTCGCTCGGCCTCGCCGCGCTGCCGCTGCTGGCCGGCATCGGCGTGGCCTGGCAGCAGGGCGTCAACGGGCGGGTGGCGCTGGCCGCGACCTCACCGTGGCCGGCGACCCTGCTGAACTTCGCGGTGGGCACGCTCGCGCTGCTGGTCGCGCTCGGCATCGCCACGGCGATCCGCGGTGGCGGCCCGCCCGGCGCGTTCCCGGCCGAACCCTGGCTCTACGTCGGCGGCCCGCTCGGCATCGTCTTCATCGCGATCTCGGCGGCCGTGGTGCACCGCATCGGCGTGCTGCTGCTCGGCCTCGGCATGATCGCCGGCCAGGTCCTCGGCGCGCTCGCCATCGACACCGTCCTGCCCGGCCCCGCCGGCCGCCCCGACCTGCTCACCCTGACCGGCGCCGCCCTCACCCTCGTCGCCGTCCGCATCGCCGCCCGCGGCTAGCCCGGGACCCCTGCCCCGCCGGAGCGGCGGCCGTCCACGCCCCGCCTTTCGGCGTGCCGGTGCGGTCACGCACCAAGGTCACTCGACTTGCCAGGCAACCGGGCGAAAGCGCGGTCAAGATACGCACAGGTGCCAGGCAAGTCGGATGATCGAGGGCCGCGCCCGGAGGATCAGGAGGAGGCGGCGTCGAGTTTGGCCTTGGCGCCGTCCAGCCAGCGCTGGCAGACGGCGGCGAGGTGCTCGCCGCGCTCCCAGAGGGCGAGGGACTCCTCCAGGGTGCCGCCGCCGGACTCCAGCTTCTGCACCACCTCGGCCAGCTCGCCGCGGGCCTGCTCGTAGGACAGTTCCTCGGACGCGGGTGCCGCGGCCTCGTTGCGCTTGCTCATGCCTGCTCCTCGCTGCGCTCGTCGGCCGTCCGGCGGCCACCTGTGATCTGCCTGGTCGCGGGCTGGTGACGCCCGTCCCGGCGCGCTGTCGGGGGTTCGCTCGCCACCTGCTCGTTCACGTCGGGTCCTCGCTGGTCGTGGTGACGGTGGCAGCCAGCTCGCCCTCGGCCAGCCGGACGCGCAGGGTGTCGCCGGCCGCGACCTCGGTCGCCGCGCGGACCACGTGGCCGTCGGCGCGCTGGACGATGGCATACCCCCGGGTCAGGGTCGCGGCGGGGGACAGCGCCCGCAGCCGGGCCAGGGTGTGCGTGAGGTCGCCCTCGGCCCGGTGCACCCGGTGCGTCAGCGCCCGCGCCGCGCGGTCGCGCAGCGCCGCGACGTCGGTCGCCCTGGTCTCGATCATCTGGTACGGCTTCGCCAGCGCCGGCCTGCTGCGCAGGCTGTCGAGGCGCTGCTGCTCGCGCTCGACGCGGTGCCGCATCGCCCGGTTGACCCGCCCCCGCGCCTGCTCGATCAGGCGAATCTCGTCACCCAGATCGGGGACCACCCGCTTGGCGGCGTCCGTCGGCGTCGACGCGCGCACGTCGGCCACCCAGTCGACGAGCGGAGTGTCCGGTTCGTGACCGATCGCGGAGATCACCGGCGTACGGCAGGCGAACACCGCCCGGCACAGCGCCTCGTCGCTGAACGGCAGCAGGTCCTCCACCGCGCCGCCGCCGCGGGCCATGATGATCACGTCCACGCTCTCGTCGTTGTCCAGCGACTGCAGCGCCCCGATGATCGACGGGACCGCGGTCGGCCCCTGCACGGTGACGTTCACCACCCGGAAGTCCACCGCCGGCCAGCGGCGGCGCGCGTTGGTGAGCACGTCCCGCTCGGCGGCGCTGGCCCGTGCCGTGATGAGGCCGATCCGGCGCGGCAGGAACGGCAGCCGCCGCTTGCGCCGCGGGTCGAACAGCCCCTCGGCGTGCAGCAGCTTCTTCAGCTGCTCCAGGCGGGCCAGCAGCTCGCCCACGCCTACCTGGCGGATCTCGTCGGCGCGCAGGCTCAGGGTGCCGCGCTGGGCGAACCACTCCGGCTTGGCGTGCACGACCACTCGCGCGCCCTCGTCGAGCTGCGGCGCGCCGCTGTCGAGCACGTCACGGCTCGCGGTGACGGTCAGGCTCAGGTCAGCGGACGGGTCGCGCAGGGTGAGGAACACCGTGGCGGAGCCGGGCCGCCGGGAGAGCTGCGCCACCTGCCCGTCCACCCAGATCCAGCCCAGTCGCCCGATCCAGGCACTGATCTTCTGGCTGACCACTCTTACGGGCCACGGCTGCTCCGCCGAGCTCTGCTCCGTCACAGGGCTCACCATAGGCCGACGGTACGATGGTCGGGTGATCGAGACTCCTCGCAAGCGTGTCCTGCTGGCCAAGCCCCGTGGTTACTGTGCCGGCGTGGACCGCGCCGTGCAGACCGTGGAGGAGGCGCTGAAGCTCTACGGCGCCCCCATCTACGTGCGCAAGGAGATCGTGCACAACAAGCACGTGGTCACCACCCTGCAGGCGAAGGGCGCCATCTTCGTCGAGGAGAACGAGGAGGTCCCCGAGGGCTCCACCGTGATCTTCTCGGCCCACGGCGTCGCGCCGGTGGTCCACGACCAGGCGCGCGAGCGCAACCTCAAGGCCATCGACGCCACCTGCCCGCTGGTGACCAAGGTCCACCACGAGGCGAAGCGGTTCGCGGCCGAGGACTACGACATCCTGCTCATCGGGCACGAGGGCCACGAGGAGGTCATCGGCACCTCCGGTGAGGCTCCCGAGCACATCCAGCTGGTCGACGGCCCCGAGGGCGTGGACGCGGTCACCGTGCGCGACCCGAGCAAGGTGGTCTGGCTGTCGCAGACCACGCTCAGCGTCGACGAGACCATGGAGACGGTGGCCAAGCTCAAGGAGAAGCTGCCGCTGCTGCAGTCGCCGCCCAGCGACGACATCTGCTACGCCACGCAGAACCGCCAGCAGGTGATGAAGCAGATCGCGCCCGACTGCGACGTGATCCTGGTGGTCGGCTCGCGCAACTCGTCGAACTCGGTCCGCATGGTCGAGGTCGCCGTGAACGCCGGCGCCCGCCAGGGCCACCTGATCGACTTCGCCCACGAGATCGACCCCGCCTGGCTCGCCGACGCGACCACCGTCGGCCTGTCCTCCGGCGCGAGCGTGCCCGAGGAGCTGGTCACCGAGGTGCTGGCCCGGCTCGCCGAGCTGGGCTTCGCCGACGTCGAGGAGGTCGTCACGGTCCAGGAGCGCCTGACCTTCTCCCTGCCCCAGGAGCTCAAGCGCGACATGAAAGCCGCCGCCGCCTCCTGACCCGTACAAGGAAGGGCACCTTCACATCGCCATGCGTTGTGGAAGGTGCCCTTCTTAACGTCGGCCGGGTTCAGAAGCAGGCGGTGGCGTTGCCGTTGGTGCCGAGCCTGTCGGACCCGAAGGCGCTGCCACGCTCGGCGTCCGCGATCGTGGCCGGGAAGGTGACGTCGTCGCGGCCGTAGTACCAGGCTCCGGCACAGCCCTCGGCGGTGGTGTCCACGTCGATCGCGGTGGACCAGGACAGCGTGCCCGCCTGCAGGTCCTGGGTGCCCGAGTGGGCCAGGTGCAACAGCCCGTCGGCTTCCAGGGTGTAGCTCGCCCACCACACGCGCCGCCGGGTGCCGCAGAACTCCACCTGCCCGTCGACCGGGTCGGCGGTGAACGAGAGCGCGCCGCCGGCGCCGGGGCCCGTGGCGTTGACGCTGACCTTCACCTGGCACGCGGGCGACGGTGAGGGCGGCGGAGGGACGGCCGGCGAGCCGGTCGGGCTGCCCGGACGCGGTGTCGCCGCGGACCGGGACGGGGTCGGGGTCGGCCGCGCGCGGGAGGCGCTGGGGCCGGGGCTCGGGGTCGCGGAGGTGCCGCTCGGGGTCGGCGCGGGGTCCTCCGTGGCGGACGGATCGGGCCACGGGAGGTCGGCCGTGGCACTCGCGGACACCTCAGGTGCGGCGGTGCCGCCGGCGGGATCCGCGGCCCACTTCGTCGTCACCACGACGCCCGCCACCAGCAGGGACACCGCCGCGAGGACGACGACCAGGGACCGGGTGCGCCGTGGTCGGCGCGTCGGCGCGAGGGAGTGCGAACGGGCCCGCGGCTTGTCGGCATTCGCGCGCGACCGCGGCACCGTGATCTCCCAGCCGGTGCACAGCTGCGCGAACAGCGTCGCGGGGTCCTGCCCCGGCAGCGAGGCGGCCAGGTATTCCAGCGCGTCGTCCCACTGGGCGGCGGGGATGTCGGTCGCGCCGAGCGCGGCGTACTCGTGCGAGGGCACGTCGGCCAGCAGCAGCACCACCGTCCGGCGGGTGGCCGGGTCGAGCGCGGCGAGCGCGGTCACCATCGCGGGACCGTACTGGTCGCCACCGGGGCGTGCCGTGCCGAGCCACCGCTCGTCGACGCGCTGCCAGGCCTCCTGCCGGGCCCAGCGGATCGGGTCGTCCTGCTGCTCCAGCCTGGTCCAGCGGCTGCCCGCCAGCCCGAACACCTCTTGCGCGATCTCGGCCGCGGCGTCCCGGTCACCGGTGTACGCGTAGATCTCGGCGGCGATCCGGGGCTGCCAGATCTGCTGGAATTCCCGGTAGTCGGACGACGTCACGGACGGCTCCTCAATAGGCACGGCGCACCGAGCCTAGATGCGAGCGGCCGGATGTGGAGAATCCGATGTGGTGATTTGCTCCTCGGCCAGCAACTCGGCGGCCTGGGGCCGGCGCGGCGCCAGCTCGATCGGCTTCTGCTCGGGGATCTCGTCGGCGGTCACCCCCAGCTCGCTGAGCCGGCGGGCGGTGACCAGGACGCGCCGCGGCACGGGACCGAGCCGTCACCCGCGCCGCGACGCGTGCGGTCAAGGGTTGACGAACTCCGCCAGGTGCCGGGACTGGGCCAGGCGGCTCGGCTCGTGCACGTACATCATGTGGCCGGCCTCGTAGTACTTGAACTCGATGTTGCCGCGCAGCTCGGCGGGGATCTCCAGGTGCGCGAACGTGTGCTCGGCGGCGTAGTAGGGCGTCGCGCCGTCGTGGTAGCCGCAGGCGACCTGCACCCGCAGGTGCGGATTGGCGCGCATCGCGGCGGCGAGCTTGTCGGCCACGTTGACGTGCTGCCCCTCGAACTCCTTGAACGACCACGGCATCACGTCGCCGGTGAGGGTCTTGTACGGCAGGTCGTTGCGGTAACCCAGGTCGGTCCGCAGGTACTGGTTGATCGCCGCGGTGTACGGCCCCATGATCGCGTCCAGGGACGGGTCGCTGGACCAGTGCTCGCGCCCGTAGTCGGCGTCCCAGCCGAGGAAACGCCCGTCGAGGCGGCCCACCGTGCGGCGGCGCGAGCGCAGCAGCTCGGTGAAGAAGCGCACGTGTTCGGGCCGCAGGTCGACCCGGTCCAGGTAGTCGGGGTCCAGGCCGGTCAGCCGGGCGAGCGCGCCGACCGCCGCGGTGCGCTCGGCCTCGGACAGGCGCGCGCCGCGGGCCAGCGCCCACGGGTAGGTCCGGTCGGCGAACTCCTCCGCCTCGGCCAGCACCTCGCGCAGCGGCCGGTCGCCGTGCAGCCCGTGGTAGTGCGCGATCGCCGCGTACGTCGGCAGGAACAGCGGGTACGCCACGTCGAGGTGCGGGTGGAACTCCAGGGTGCCGATGTTGAGCACGCTGGAGATCAGCATCAGGCCGTTGAGCCACATGCCGTGCCGCTCCTGCAGGTGGTGGGCGAGCGCGGCGGCGCGCAGCGTGCCGTAGGACTCGCCGCACAGGTACTTCGGGGAGGTCCACCGCCCGTGCCGGGACGTCCACAGCCGGATCAGCTCGCCGACGCTCTCCACGTCGCCGGTGAAGCCGTGGTGCTCCTTGCTCTTGCCGCCCTTGACCGCCCGCGAGTAGCCGGTCGACACGGGGTCGATGAAGACGAGGTCGGCGTGGCGCAGCAGGGTCTCGGCGTTGTCGGCCAGCCCGTACGGCGGGGGCGTCAGCGCGCCGGCGTCGCCCATCACCACCCGGCGCGGCCCGAGCACGCCCAGGTGCAGCCACACGCTGGACGACCCGGGGCCGCCGTTGAAGGCGAACACCACCGGCCGGGTGGCCGGGTCGGCGCCGTCCAGCGTGTACGCGACCACGAACATCTCGGCCTTGGCCTGGTGTCCGTCGAACGCGTCGTCGGTGTGCGACTCGGCGCGCACCACGATCCGGCCCGCGGTGGCGGTGTAGCGGAGCCCGGCGACCTCGTGATGGGTGACGCTGAGATCGTCGGCGGGCTCGGCGGCCGGCGTGGGTGCGCCGTTGTTCTTCTGCTCGTCTGCCATGGCGACAGACCCTACTGCGGCCGCAGCGGTGTCAGGAGGCCCGCCGCAGCCCGATCCCGCCGCCGAGTTCCAGCCGGTAACCGAAGCCGTGCACCGTGGCCAGGCCGGCGCCGTGCGCGCCGAGCTTGGCCCGCAGCCGCCGGACGTGCACGTCGACGGTGCGCTCGCCGCTGAACTCGTGCCCCCAGACCGCCCGCATCAGCTGCAGCCGGGTGAACGCCGCGCCGGTGTGGCGGACCAGGAAGAACAGCAGCTCGAATTCGCGGCGGGTGAACCGGACCGGTGCGCCGTCGACGGTGACGGTGCGGCTCGTGGTGTCGATCAGCACGGGGTCGTCCGGCTGCGGCTGCGGCGCCGGCAGCTCGGGCGGCGCGATCTCGCCGTCCCAGATCGTGTCGAGCAGCGGTTCCGCGTCGGCCAGCGCGTGCACCAGGCGGGTGGCCGCGCCGGCCGCGTCGGGGCCGGTCAGCTTGAGGGTCAGCGTGACCGTGAGCGGTTCGTCGCCGCCGGCCGGGGTGGCGGCCGAGCGTCGGACGATCGGGAGCGGCACGTCGGTGTACGCGGGCTCGGTGAGCAAGACTGTCATGTCGGAACTCCTGGTCGTTGCGGGTCGGGTGGGCAGGTGCACGAATGCCCGGCGACATCGGAACGTTCGCGGCACGGGACCCTCCACGAGCGACTCAGCAATTACCTGGACAGCCTAACTCCTCAACTCCTATCGGGCTAGTAGGAAATACGTGAACCCGCGTGAGCCCGGTCTCAGCGGTGCGCGGCCTCGTGGGCGAGCAGCCACCGCTTGACCTCGACGCCCCAGCGGTAGCCGCCCAGGCTGCCGTCGGTGCGCAGCACCCGGTGGCACGGCACGATCAGCGCGATCTGGTTGCGGGCGCAGCCCTGCGCCGCCGCGCGCACCGCCGCCGGGCGGCCGGTCAGCTCGGCCAGGCGGGCGTACGAGACCGGCCCGTCCAGCGTGCGCAGCACGTCCCAGCACTGCGCCAGGTAGGCCGTGCCGTGCTGGTGCACCGCGATGGCGTCCAGGGCGGCCAGGTCGCCGTCGAAGTAGGCGCGCACCGCGGCGACCGCCGCCGCGGGCACCTCGCCGGGCGCGGCCCACTCGGGCGGGAGGCTGCTGTCGAAGGCGGCCGCGGTGACCGAGGCGCCGTCGCCGGTCATCGTGAACGGGCCGGCCGGGGTGTCAATGGTGATCATGCTGCTCTCCAGAGTCGGATCTGCGCGTACGAGCGCCACGGCCGCCAGCGTTCGGCATGCCGGGCCAGGTCCGCGGGGTCGTCGGGCAGGCCGAGCGCCTTCGCGCCGCGGCGGGTGCCCAGGTCGGTGGTGAGAAGGACGTCAGGGTCGCCCAGCGCGCGCAGGGCGATGTAGTCGGCGGTCCACGGGCCCACGCCGGGCAGTGCCAGCAGCGCCTCCCGCGTCGCGGCCCGGTCGCTGCCCGCGTCCAGGCGCAGCCCGTCGCGCACCGCCTCGGCGACCGCGCGCAGGGTGCGCCGCCGTGACGCGGGCATCGAGAACGCCTCGTCGGGCAGCGCCAGCAGCTGCTCAGGGGTGGGGAAAAGCCTGGTGGGCAGGCCTGGCCGGTCCACCGCGCCGTCGGCGGGCGGGCATAGCCGGGCGAGCACGGTACGCGCGCCCGCCACACTGATCTGCTGCCCGACCACGGCCCGCACCGCCATCTCGAACCCGTCCACGCTGCGCGGCAGCCGCACCCCCGGCTCGGCGGCGACCACCGCGGCCAGCGCGGGATCGGCGGCCAGCGCCGCGTCCACGGCGGCCGGGTCGGCGTCGAGGTCCAGCAGGCGGCGGCACCGCGCCACCGCGGGCGTCAGGTCCCGCATGTCCGACAAGCGCAACTCGGCCTCGATGAAACCGGAGCCGATGCCTGGTTCGCCGCCGTGCGGCAGGACTGCCGCGCCGGGGCTCGCGGGCCACAGGGTGACCGTCGCCATGCCGTGCGGCAGGCTCATCGAACGGGTGTAGCGGCCGTTGTCGTAGGCGTCGACGCCGGTGATCGTGCGCGCGCCGAGGAAGCCGAACAGCGCCTCCGCGTGCAGCGGCGCGCGATAGCTCAGCCGCAGCGGCACCACCCCGTCGACCGGGGTGTCCGCGCGCCGCAGCGTCGAGGGCGCGCAGCCGTACACCTCACGGAACGTGTCGTTGAACTGCCGGATGCTGCCGAACCCGGCCGCGAACGCGATCTCCGACAGCCCCAGCCCCGTCTTCGTGATCAGCGTCTTGGCGGTCTGCGCCCGCTGGGTCCGGGCCAGCGCCAGCGGCCCCGCCCCCAGCTCCTCGCTGAGCAGCCGGTTCAGATGCCGCTCCGTGTACCCGAGCCGCGAGGCGAGCTCCGGCACCCCGCCCCGATCCACCACCCCGTCGCCGATGAGCCGCACCGCCCGCGCCGTCACGTCGGCCCGGCTGTCCCACTGCGGCGACCCCGGCACCGCGTCCGGCGCACACCGCCGGCAGGCCCGGAACCCGTTTCGCGCCGCAGCCGCCGCACTCGGGAAGTACTTCACGTTCTCCGACTTGGGCGTCCGCGCCGGACAAGACGGCCGGCAATAGATCCCCGTCGACGTGACCCCGAACCAGAAGCTCCCGTCAAACCGCGAATCCCGACTGCTCACCGCCCGGTAATAACTCTCCACCCCTCCCACCCTGCCCGCCCCACCCCCGCCCCGCTAGCGGAAAACGGACCTCTCCCTGCGCGGCGACGATCTTGCGTGAACTGCGGGTACGACACGCCTATATCGCACAAAAGGGCAACAGTTCGCGCAAGATCGTCGTGATCTCGGCGATCGGGGTCACGGGGGAGAGGGCGGGGAGGAGGGGTGGGCGGGT
>NZ_JAAOTI010000030.1:0-112017 GCF_011297315.1 Catellatospora chokoriensis | reverse complement strand
TAGAGTTACGGCGGCCATGGCGGAGGGGAAACGCCCGGTAACATTCCGAACCCGGAAGCTAAGCCCTCCAGCGCCGATGGTACTGCAACGGGGACGTTGTGGGAGAGTAGGACGCCGCCGGACAAACGTTCCATACGAGGGCCTCCCCGCCAGGGGTAGGCCCTCGTATGCGTTGTGCCGCCGATTTCCGGCAGCATCAGGAAGGATGTACCCGTGAACTCGAGTTCCAACGACAAGCCCGGACAAGACCCGTCCGGCCAGGCCGGCCGCGGCGGCGGCGGGCCTCGCTCCGAGAGGGGCGGGTACGACCGTTCCCATGGCAAGCGTGAAGGTTTCCGGCGCGACGGCGACCGCGCCCGTGGTTTCGACGGCGGCTACGAGAAGCCGCGCGGCGCCGGTGAGCGCGGCGCGCCCCGTGGCGGCGGTGACGACCGCGGCGGTTTCCGCGCCGGCGGCGAGCGTCGTGAGGGCGGCTTCCGCAGTGCCGGTGACCGCACCGGCGGCGACCGCGGCGGCTTCCGTGGCGGTGACCGGGATCGTGCCGGTGGCGACCGTGGTGGGTTCTCCCGCGGTGGCGACCGTCCGAGCTACGGCGACCGTTCCGGTGGCAGCCGCGAGGGCGGCTTCCGTTCCGGCGGCGCCGACCGTGGTGGGTTCTCCCGCGGTGGCGACCGTCCGAGCTACGGCGACCGCTCCGGTGGCAGCCGTGAGGGTGGCTTCCGCAGTGCCGGCGACCGCACCGGCGGTGACCGTGGCGGCTTCCGCAGTGGCGGCGGTGCCGGTGGCAGCCGCGAGGGCGGCTTCCGTTCCGGTGGCGGTGACCGCGCCGGCGGCAGCCGTGAGGGTGGTTTCCGCAGCGGTGGCGACCGTCCGAGCTACGGCGACCGTTCCGGCGGCAGCCGCGAGGGCGGGTTCCGCAGTGGCGGCGGTGCCGGTGGCGACCGTGGCGGGTTCTCCCGCGGCGGCGATCGTCCGAGCTACGGCGACCGTTCCGGCGGCAGCCGCGAAGGCGGCTTCCGCAGCGGCGGCGACCGTGAGCGTTTCGGTGGCGGCGACCGCCGCGAGGGTGGCTTCCGCAGCGGCGGTGGCGACCGTCCGAGCTACGGCGACCGTTCCGGCGGCAGCCGCGAAGGCGGGTTCCGCAGTGGCGGCGACCGCCGGGAGGGTGGCTTCCGCAGCGACCGCCCCAGTGGCGGCGACCGTTCCGGCGGCAGCCGCGAGGGCGGGTTCCGCAGTGGCGGCGGTGCCGGTGGCGACCGTGGCGGGTTCTCCCGCGGTGGCGATCGTCCGAGCTACGGCGACCGTTCCGGCGGCAGCCGCGAGGGTGGCTTCCGTTCCGGTGGCGACCGTGAGCGTTTCGGTGGCGGCGACCGCCGCGAGGGTGGCTTCCGCAGCGGCGGTGGCGACCGTCCGAGCTATGGCGACCGTTCCGGTGGCAGCCGCGAGGGCGGCTTCCGCTCGGGTGGCGGTGCCGGCGGCGGCCGCGAGGGTGGCTTCCGTTCCGGTGGCGACCGTGCCGGTGGCAGCCGTGAAGGCGGCTTCCGCCGCCCGTCCGACGACCGCGGCGGTTACCGCAGCGGCGGGTTCGGTGACCGTACCGGTGGCAGCCGTGAGGGCGGCTTCCGTGGCGGTGACCGGGACCGTGCCGGTGGCGACCGTCGTGAGGGCGGCTTCCGCAGCGACCGTCCCAGTGGCGGCGACCGCGCCGGCGGCAGCCGCGAGGGTGGTTTCCGGTCCGGTGGCGGTGACCGTGCCGGGTTCTCCGGTGGCGGCGACCGTCCCGCGTACGGCGACCGCCGTGAGGGTGGTTTCCGCAGCGGTGCCGGTGCCGGTGGCGACCGTGGCGGCTTCCGCCGTGACGGCGACGACCGTGGCGCCCTCCGTGAGGGCGGCTTCCGTGGCGGTGACCGGGACCGTGCCGGTGCCGACCGCCGCGAGGGCGGCTTCCGCGGTGGCGACCGTGAGCGGTCCGCCGAGGGCCGTGAGGGCGACCAGGCCCGCGAATTCGAGGGTACGGGTCGCCCCGGCCCCGAGCTGCCGGAGAGCATCACGGCCGCGGACCTCGACAACGAGGTGCGCGCCGAGCTGCTGTCGCTGGCCAAGCCGGTCGCGGACACCGTCGCCCGGCACCTGGTCGCGACCGGTCAGCTGATCGACGACGACCCGGAGAAGGCGCTGGAGCACGCGCTGGCCGCCCGCCGGCTGGCGTCGCGCATCGCGGTGGTCCGGGAGGCGGTCGGTCTGGCCGCGTACCAGACGGGTGACTGGGCGAGCGCGATCGCGGAGATCCGCACGTACCACCGGATGACCGGGCGTCAGACGCACCTGGCCGTGCTGGCCGACTGCGAGCGCGCGCTGGGCCGTCCGGAGAAGGCGATCGACCTGTTCCGTGGCGTCGAGCGCGACAAGCTGAGCCAGGGCGAGGCGCTGGAGCTGCTGATCGTGGCCGCCGGTGCCCGCGGGGACATGGGCCAGCACGAGGCCGCCGCGGCGATGCTGCAGGTGCGCGAGCTGACCGTCGAGTCCAACGAGGACTGGTCGCCGCGGCTGCGGTACGCGTACGCCGACTCGCTGCTGGCGTCGGGGCGCACCGAGGAGGCGCGGGAGTGGTTCGCCAAGGCGGCCGCCGCCGACACCGACGCGGTGACCGACGCGGCTGAGCGGCTGCTGGAGCTGGACGGCGTCGAGATCGAGGACGAGGACGAGGGCGACGACGAGTCGGCCGACCGTGCCCGTCCGGCCTCGGCCGAGGCCGCCGGCTCGGACGAGTCGGACGACGACGAGGATGACGACGACCTCGACGGCGAGGACTACGACGACGAGGATGACGACGACGACCTCGACGATGACGAGGACGACGACCTCGACGACGAGGACGACGACGAAGACGAGGACCGCGACGGCGGCGCCGACGAGGACGACGACGACCTCGAGGACTTCGACGAGAAGCCCACGGCCGCTGCCGACGAGGCCCCTGCCACGAAGGCGGAAGCAGACAAGTGACATCGCTCGTCGAGAACTATGACCTGGTCATATTCGATCTCGACGGCGTGCTTTACCTCATCGACCGCCCCATTCCCGGGGCGGTCGATGCGTTGGCACGCCTGAGGGATCAGGGACGGCCCGTGCGGTTCGCCACGAACAACGCCTCGCGGCGGGCGGCCGAGGTCGCGGCGCTGCTGCGCGGCATGGGCATCGCGGCGCAGCCGCAGGAGGTGCTGACCTCCGCCGGTGCGGCCGCGGCGCTGCTGGCGCAGCGGCTGGAGCCGGGCGCGCCGGTGCTGGTGCTGGGCGCGCCCGCGCTGCGCAGCGAGGTGACCGACGTCGGGCTGCGGCCGGTGGACAGCGCCGACGACAACCCCCGCGCGGTCGTCCAGGGCTTCGGCCCGGACCTCGGCTGGAAGCAGCTGGCGGAGGCGTGCGTGGCGATCCGGGCCGGGGCCTGGTGGGTGGCGACGAACACCGACCGGACCCTGCCGACGCTGCGCGGGCCGTTGCCGGGCAACGGTTCCCTGGTCGCGCTGCTGGCTCACGCGCTGGAGCGGGAGCCTGACGTGGTGGTGGGCAAGCCCGAGCCGGGCCTGTTCGCGACCGCGGCGGCGCAGGCGTCCGCGCGCCGGGTGCTGGTCGTCGGCGACCGGCTGGACACCGACATCGCCGGCGCGCATCGGGCCGGAATGGACAGCCTGCTCGTGCTGACCGGGGTGTCCACGGCCGTCGAGGCGGCCGCGGCGAGCGGCGCGCTGCGTCCGACGTACGTGGCGGCGGATCTGGGGGGCCTCTTCACGGCACCCACGGTCCCGGCCCTGTAGCGTTGGTCCGCGGAACGGTACGGGACACCTGTGGTTGTCCCATACCGGGCATCAGACGGCAGGAGAGGTGGTGACCGCTGTGGCGAGCAAGTCGAGCGAACCGATGCAGGACGTGGTTAAGGCGTACCTCGAACTGGCCTTCGGGCTGACCGAGGCGTCGAAGAAGAAGGCGGAGAAGACCGTCAAGAAGGCGGCCAAGGAGCTGCTCGGCAAGAGCGGCGCGACGGCGGCTCAGCTGCAGACCATGGCGGAGGAACTGGTCACCACGGGGCTGCAGAACCGTGAGGCGATCACCCGCATCGTGCGCCTGGAGCTCGACCGCGCACTCGGCCGGGTCGGCCTGGCCACCGCCGAGGAGGTCGCCACGCTGACCGCCCGCATCGAGGACCTCGAAGCCGAGCTGCGCGAGGCGAAGGCCGAGCGGCCCGCGTCCACGACCAACGGCTCCTCCGCCGCGGCGAGCCCGGTGGTCGCGCCCGCGCCGGTGGCGAAGAAGGCCGTCGCCAAGAAGGCGGTCGCTCCCGCGAAGGCCACTGCTCCGGCGAAGGTCGCCGAGCCGGCGGCCGCGCCCGTGGAGCCGGTCACGACCACGCCCGCGGCGGTCGCCAAGCGGGTCAAGAAGGCCGCGCCCGTGGCGAAGGCCGCGCCCGCGAAGAAGGCGCCCGCGGCGAAGGCGGAGCCGTCCCAGGAGACCCCGATCAAGGGGGCCGCGGCGGCCCGCAAGCCGGCCGAGGCCGTGGCGAAGAAGACCGCGAAGGCAGTGGCCGGCAAGGCCGCCGCCGGGGTGGACGCCGCCACCGCGATCGAGGCCGTCGCCAAGGCGACCTCGGGCAGCCCGGAGCCGGTGGCCCCGGTCGCGTTCAGCTCGGCCGCCGACGTGCCGGTGGCCGCGAAGAAGGCTCCGGCGAAGAAGACCGCAGCCAAGAAGGCCCCCGCCCGTAAGGCGGCCACCGCGTGACCTCACCGCAGCTGCCGCTGTCGTTCTCGCCGTCGGTGCCGACGCCGCGTCCGATGCCGACACCGGCGACGCTCATGCCCGGACCGACCGGCCACCACGCGGTGGACGCCGCGGTCCGGGCGGTGGCCAACGCCGCCGACCTGCCGCTGGCCGAGCAGCTGGCGGCGTACGAGGCGGCGCACAAGACGTTGCGGGAAGTCCTGACCGCGATCGAGGCCTGACGCACATGGCACGTCGTACGCGCCTGGACGCGGAGCTGGTCCGTCGCGGGCTGGCCCGCTCCCGCGAGCAGGCCGGCGAGCTCATCGCCGCGGGCCGGGTCGAGGTCAAGGGCACCGTGGCGCACAAGGCCGCGGCCATGGTCGACCCGGCTGACGCGGTGCGCGTCGTCGGTGAGTCCACCGGTGACGAGTACGTCTCGCGGGGCGGCCACAAGCTGGCCGGCGCGCTGGCCGCGTTCACGCCGCACGGGCTGGTCGTGGCCGGCCGCCGCTGCCTGGACGCGGGCGCGTCGACCGGCGGGTTCACCGACGTGCTGCTGCGCAACGGCGCCGCCGAGGTCGTCGCCGTGGACGTGGGCTACGGCCAGCTGGCCTGGTCGCTGCGGACCGACGAGCGGGTGAAGGTGCACGAGCGCACCAACGTGCGCACGCTCGTCCCGGAGACGATCGGCGGCGTGGTCGAGCTGACCGTGGCCGACCTGTCGTTCATCTCGCTGCGCCTGGTGCTGCCCGCGCTGGCCGCGTGCACCGACGGCGACCTGGTGCTGATGGTGAAGCCGCAGTTCGAGGTCGGCAAGGAGCGCGTCGGCGCCGGCGGTGTGGTGCGCGATCCGGCGCTGCGCGCCGAGGCGGTGCTGGACGTCGCCACGGCCGCGGGCACGCTGGGCCTGGGCGTGGCGGGGGTGACGGCGAGCCCGCTGCCCGGCCCGTCGGGCAACGTGGAGTTCTTCGTGTGGTTCCGGCGCGACGCACCCGCCCCCGCGGTGGACGACATCCGCGCGGTGGTGGAGGCTGGGGTGCCGAACGTTTCCGACCCTGAGGACTGACTGCATGACGGAGCGCGTGGCGCTGCTGGTCACCCATACCGGCCGGAAGGACTCCACCGATCACGCCCGCACCGTGGCGCGGGACCTGATCGCGGCGGGGTTCAGCGTGCGGGTGGTGGCCGAGGAGGCCGAAGACCTGGACCTGTCCGGGGTGACGCCGATCTCGGGCGTGTGCGCCGCCCAGGGCGCGGAGATCGTGTTCGCGCTGGGCGGTGACGGCACCCTGCTGCGCGCGGCGGAGCTGGCCCGCCCGGAGGGGGCCCCGCTGCTGGGCATCAACCTGGGCAAGGTCGGCTTCCTGGCCGAGGCCGAGATCGCCGACCTGGACTCGGCCGTGCGCGACGTGGTCGCGCGTGAGTACAGCGTCGAGGAGCGGCTCACCATCGACGTCACCGCGGAGCTGGCCGGCGAGGTCATCGCCGAGTCCTGGGCGCTCAACGAGGTCAGCGTCGAGAAGGGTAGCCGCGAGCGCATGCTCGAACTGCTGGTCGATGTGGACGGTCGCCCGCTGTCGCGCTACGGCTGCGACGGTGTGGTGTGCGCCACCCCGACCGGCTCGACGGCGTACGCGTTCTCGGCGGGCGGGCCCGTGGTGTGGCCGCGGGTGGAGGCGCTGCTGCTGGTGCCGATCAGCGCGCACGCGCTGTTCAGCCGCCCGCTGGTCACCGCGCCGGACTCGACGATCCAGATCACCATCGACCCGTACACCGAGCACGCGCTGATGAGCTGCGACGGTCGCCGGGTGTTCGCGCTGCCGCCGGGCGCGCAGGTCACCATGCGTCGCGGTGCCCTGCCGGTGCGCGTGGCGCGGCTGCGGCCGCGGCCGTTCACCGACCGGCTGGTGGCCAAGTTCGGCCTGCCCGTCGAGGGCTGGCGCGCGCACGGCCAGCGGCACGCGACCGGCCACTGACGGGCGACCCGGCGTCGCCACCGGCCGGTGTGCGGGCGGCTGCGGCCGGGTCGTTCACCGGGTGGACGCGGCGTGTTACCGCAGTCGTCGGCACAGGCCACGGCGGCCCGGCGTGACACTGTCGGAGGGGCGGGCTACTGTCATCTGCTGTGCTGGAAGAGTTGCGTATCACCGGTCTCGGCGTGATCGAGGACACCACCCTCCCGCTGACCCGTGGCATGAATGTCATCACCGGTGAGACCGGTGCCGGCAAGACCATGGTCGTCACCGGGCTGGGGCTGCTGTTCGGCGGGCGTGCCGACGCCGGCCGTGTGCGGGCCGAGCCCGGCCGCGCCACCGTCGAGGGCCGGCTGCGGCTGACAGGCAACGCGGCCAGTGCCGTGGCCGCCCGGGTGGCCGAGGCCGGAGCCGAGGGCGACGACGACGGGACGCTGCTGATGAGCCGCACTGTCACCGTCGAGGGCCGGTCCAAGGCCCACGTGGGCGGGCGGACCGTGCCGGTCTCGCTGCTCAGCGACGTCGGCGAGCAGGTCGTCGCGGTGCACGGCCAGTCGGACCAGCTGCGCCTGTTGCGGCCGTCGGAGCAGCGCGGCTCGCTGGACCGGTTCGCCGGTCCGGACCACGAGAAGCTGCTGGTGGAGTTCAAGGAGCTGTTCGGCCGCTGGCGGGGCGTCGCCGACGATTTGGCCGACCGGCGCGCCAACGCGCGCACCCGGGCCCAGGAGGCCGACCTGCTGCGGCTCGGCCTCGACGAGATCACGCGGGTGGACCCGCAGGCCGGTGAGGACGAGGAGCTGCGTGCCGAGGCCCAGCGCCTGGAGCACGCCGAGGGCCTGCGCACCGCCGCGCACATCGCGCACCAGGCCATCGCGGGCGGCGGCGAGACCGACAGCGAGGACGCGACCAGCCTGGTCGGCACCGCCCGGCGCACCCTGGAGTCGCAGTCCACGGTGGACGCCAAGCTGGGGGAGTACGCGGCCCGCCTGGAGGAGGCCGCGTCGCTGCTCGGCGACGTCTCCGTGGAGCTGTCGACCTACCTGGCCAGCCTCGACGCCGACCCGGCCCGGCTGCAGCAGATCTACGAACGCCGTGCCGCGCTGCGCTCGCTGACCCGCAAGTACGCCGACGACGTCGACGGCGTCATCGCCTGGGCCGACAACGCCAAGGCCCGCCTGTCCGCGCTGGACACCTCCGACGAGCTGCTCGACGAGCTGGAGCGCGAGATGCACCGGCTGGCCGGCGAGGCCGCCGAGCTCGCCGCGAAGCTGCGCGCGGCGCGGCTGGAGGCCGCCGGGCGCTTCGCCGACAAGGTCACCGTGGAGCTGGCCGGCCTGGCCATGCCGCACGCCCGCATCTCGGTGCTGGTCGTGCCGCGCCCGGTGGGCGACATCAGCCTCGTGGTCGACGGGGTCGAGTCCGGGATCACCCCCGACGGCGCCGACGACATCGAGCTGCGCCTGCTGGCGCACCCCGGCGCGCCCGCGCTGCCGCTGCAGAAGGGCGCGTCCGGCGGTGAGCTGTCCCGGGTGATGCTCGCCATCGAGGTCGTCTTCGCCGGTGTCGGCGGGCCGCCGACGCTGGTCTTCGACGAGGTCGACTCGGGTGTCGGCGGCCGCGCCGCGGTGGAGATCGGGCGCCGGCTGGCCCGGCTGGCCCGCAACCACCAGGTGCTGGTCGTCACGCACCTGCCGCAGGTCGCCGCGTTCGCCGACCGCCACCTGGTGGTGGCCAAGGACACCGGCGGCGCGATCACCACCAGCGGCGTGCGCGTCGTCGAGGAGACCGAGCGGGCCCGTGAACTGGCCCGCATGCTGGCCGGCCTGCCCGACTCCGATCTGGGCATCGCCCACGCGGAGGAGCTGCTGGCCGTCGCGGCCCGCGAACGCGCCGCCTGATCCCGTACCACCGCCCTCGGCGCGTCCCCGGGGGGTGAGCACACCCGTTTTGCATAGACGTTGGCCTATTACATCGAGTTCGATCACAAAATAATCGATGTAATAGGCCAACGTCTATTAAAGGGGTACGCGGGTCAGTGTTGCTGGCCGAGTTCGAGGGCGACCACGCCGGCGGCGACCAGGGCCAGGCCGGCTACCTGGAGCCAGGAGAACCGGTCCTGGAAGAAGACCACCCCGGCCAGCGCGACCAGGGCCACGCCGATGCCCGCCCAGACGCCGTATGCCAGCCCCAGTGCCATGCCGCGCTTGAGGACCTGGCTCAGCAGCACGAACGCCGTGACGTAGCCCACGACCACCACCACGGACGGCAGCGCCTTGGTGAAGCCGGCAGAGGCCCGCAGGCACACCGTGGCGATGACTTCGGCGAGGATGGCTCCGGCGAGCATGAGGTAGATCACGCGGCTCACTGTAAAGGTCGATCATGAAGGTCGGCGCTCGCGGCGCAGTCCGGTTACCGTTGAGTTCGCGCGAGGTTTCAGACATCACAATTCGGCCCGTATGGGCCGATCAAGGGGTGTCGTACGCGCCAATACCGGACTGACATGCCAGGATGGCTGCGATGCGTCTTCCCACCTTGCGCCGGACCCGGCCCGCCGAACCGGGGATCCTGACCGGCACCGCACGGCTCGACCGCCGGACCAAACGTCTGGTCGGTCGACTGCGCCCTGGCGAGATCGCCGTGATCGATCACGTCGACATCGACCGGGTCGCCGCCGACTCCCTGGTGGCCGTGGGGGTGGCGGCGGTCCTCAACGCCAAGCCCTCCATCTCGGGCCGCTACCCCAACCTAGGTCCCCAGGTGCTGGTCGAGGCCGGCATCACCCTGCTCGACGATCTCGGCGAGGGGGTGTTCCAGCAGATCCGCGAGGGCGACTCGGTCCGGGTCGAGGGCAACACCGTCTTCGTGCGCGGTGAGCCGGTCGCGCACGGGGTGCGCCAGGACGCCGACTCCATCGCCAAGGCCATGCTCGACGCCCGCGAGGGCCTGTCGGTGCAGCTGGAGGCGTTCGCGGCGAACACCATGGAGTATCTCAAGCAGGAGCGGGAGCTGCTGCTCGACGGTGTCGGCGTGCCCGAGATCAAGACTCAGATCTCCGGCCGGCACTGCCTGATCGTGGTGCGCGGCTACGACTACAAGGCCGACCTGGACGTGCTGCGGCCGTACATCCGCGAGTTCAAGCCGGTGCTGATCGGCGTGGACGGCGGCGCGGACGCGCTGGTCGAGGCGGGCTACACACCCGACATGATCATCGGTGACATGGACTCGGTCACCGACGACGTGCTGCGCTGCGGCGCCGAGGTCGTCGTGCACGCCTATCCCGACGGTCGGGCCCCGGGTCTGGACCGGGTGCACCAGCTCGGTGTGTCCGGGATCACCTTCCCGGCGGCGGCGACCAGTGAGGACATCGCGATGCTGCTGGCCGACGAGAAGGGCGCGACCCTGATCGTGGCGGTCGGCACCCACGCGACGCTGGTCGAGTTTCTGGACAAGGGCCGCGGGGGTATGGCCTCGACGTTCCTCACCCGCCTGCGGGTGGGCGGCAAGCTGGTCGACGCCAAGGGTGTGAGCCGGCTCTACCGGCAGAGCATTTCAGGTTCCTCGTTGCTTTTGCTGGTATTGTCCGCCATTGCGGCGATGGCCGCGGCCGTCGCCGTGTCCACGGTCGGCAAGGCCTACCTGTCGCTGGCCGCGGAGTGGTGGGACGACGTGATGTTCCACCTGCAGCGGCTGTTCTAGGAACCCGGACGATCAAGAGGCTCTGACGTGATCAACTTTAGGTACCACGTGGTGTCCATGACGGCGGTGTTCCTGGCGCTGGCGATCGGGCTGGTGGTGGGCACCGCCGCGCTCAACGGCCCGGCGGCCGACGCCCTCGAGAAGAACGTCAACGCGCTGCGCGCGACCAACTCGCAGCTGCGCGACCAGGTCACCGGTCTGCGCGACCAGGCCAACCGCGAGGAGCAGTTCGTCACCGAGGCCGCGCCGATCATGCTGAACGGCAAGCTCAGCAACCGCCGCGTGCTGCTGCTGGTGCTGCCCTCGGGCCGGGACCAGGTCGATGGCGTCGAGAGCATCCTCAAGACCGCCGGTGCCAAGATCGCAGGCACGGTCGAGCTGACCGACAAGTTCTTCAACCCGGACAACAGCGTCGAGCTGCTCGACCTGGAGAACAAGGCCGAGCCGGCCAGCGTGCCGACCACCGCGATCCCGGCCAACAGCGACGGAGTCGAGTCGTCCAGCGCGCTGCTGGCCGCGGTGCTGCTCGACCGCAGCCCGGCCGTGCCCGCGCCGGACCGCGCCGCGGTGCTCGCCGCGTACAGCAAGCTCGGCTACCTGACCACCAGCGGCGCCGTGTCCGGCCCGGCCGAAGCGGTCGTGCTGGTCAGCGGCTCGCCGTACACCGACAGCCAGGCGGCGGGCAAGAACGCCTCCGTGGTCACCACCGCGGTGCAGTTCGACCACGCCGGTGTCGCGGTCGTCGGCGGTGTGCTCGGTGGCGAGGGCAACCTCATGATCGAGGTACGCGACGACGCCACGCTCGCCAAGACCATCTCGACCGTGGACAACGCGGAGACGGTGCAGGGGCAGGTCGCCGCCGCGCTGGCGCTGCACGAGCAGTTCTCCGACAGCAAGGCGGGCCACTACGGCGTCGGCCCCAACGCCAGCGCGCTGCTGCCGCAGCAGCAGAAGTGAGCTGACGTGGGCTTGCTCGCCAGAGCGGCACTGATCGGCCTGGGCGCTTACGGCGCCCGGGCCGCACTGCGTGTGGTGCGCGACCAGCCCCGGGCCAAGGAGCTGGAGCGGACGAACTTCCGCGGCCGCACGCTGACCCTGGCCGGCGGTCCCGCGCTGGCGGTCTCGGCGAGCGTCACCAGCGCGCTGGGCGCGGGCGACCCGCGCACCGCGGCCGCCGCGCTCGCCGCCGGCCTGTCCAGCGGCACGGTGGGCCTGTACGACGACATCGTGGGTGCGCGCCCCGACCAGAAGGCCGACAAGGGCTTCCGCGGCCACCTGCGGGCGCTGCGCGAGGGCCGGGTCACCAGCGGCCTGGTCAAGATCGCCGGGGTGGGCGCGGGTGCGCTCGTCGCCGCGGCCCTGCTGCCGAACCGCCGGAAGCGGGGCGGCTTCGGCCGGGCCGCCGAGGTGGCGCTGGGCGCGGGCGTGATCGCCGGCAGCGCGAACCTGTTCAACCTGCTCGACCTGCGTCCCGGACGGGCGCTCAAGGCCGGTGTGCTCGTCGGCGTGCCGCTGACCGCCACCCGCTCGGGCGGCCTGGCCGCCGGACCGGTCGGCGCGAGCGTCGGCCTGCTGCCCGCCGACCTCGGTGAGGAGATCATGCTCGGCGACTCCGGGGCGAACGCGCTCGGCGCGCTGCTCGGGGTCAGCGCGACCGCCCGCACCGGCCTGTTCGGCCGTGCGGCCATGCTCGCGGGCATCGCGGCGCTGACCGCGGCCAGCGAGAAGGTCAGCTTCACCAAGGTCATCGAACGCACCCCGGTGCTGCGCGAGATCGACGCCTGGGGCCGCATCCCGGCGGCCCGGCCGAGCGCTACCGCCACGCCCGCCGGCAGCGCCGTCGACGCGTCTGGCGGCAGTGCCGCGCCCGGCGAGGTCTCAGCGGGCGGTCCCGGTGGCAGTGCGGTGCCCGGCCGGGTCTCGGTGGACGGTCCCGGTGGCAGGGCCACCGCGAACGAGCCGGCGCCTGCTGAGGAGACCTCCGCCGACGAGGCCCCTGCCAAGGCGAGGACCGCGAAGAAGGCGGTGCGGCCCGTCGCGAGGCAGGCAACCCCGGCGGACGGGATGTCGGCGGAGCCGGCGGAGGCCGAGCACGCCACGGACGCGGCTCCCGCCGCGGACAAGCCGAGGCCACGAGCACGGGCGCCGCGCCGTACCGCTTCATGACCGTGACCGCTGACGACAAGGCCGCGGCCCGCTCGGGCACTGGCCCGGCAGCGGCCCGCATCGCGGGCGCCGCGACGCTGATCGCGCTGCTGACCGTGCTGAGCCGGCTGGCCGGCTTCGCTCGCACGCTGGTGTTCTCGCAGACCGTCGGCAGCGGCGGCCTCGGCGGCACCTACCTGGCCGTCAACACCATTCCCAACATCATCTTCGAGATCGTCGCCGGTGGGGCGCTGGCCGGCCTGGTCGTGCCGCTGCTGGCCGGGCCGCTGGCGGCGGGCGACCGCGAGCAGGTGCGCCGCACCGTCTCGGCGCTGCTCACCTGGGCGCTGGTGGCGCTGATCCCGCTGGCGGCCCTGCTGTGGCTGGCCGCCGACCCGGTGGTGACGCTGCTGCAGTCCACCGCGACGCCGGAGCTGCACGAGGCGGGCGTGTCGATGCTGCGGGTGTTCGCACCGCAGGTGCCGCTGTACGGCATCGGCATCGTGCTCACCGGCGTGCTGCACGCGCACCGCCGGTTCGCCTGGCCGGTGCTCGCTCCGCTGCTGTCGAGCCTCACCGTGATCGGCGCGTACCTGCTGTTCGCCGCGGAAGCCGGGGCCAGGCCGCTGCCGGGCACGGTCAGCGCGGGCGAGCTGGCGATCCTGTCCGTCGGCACCACCGTGGGCGTGGTCGTGCTGACGCTGTGCCTGGTCATCCCGGTCAGCCGGCTGGGCCTGGGGCTGCGGCCGGTGTTCGGCGTGGAGCCGGTGCAGCGGCGGCGGATGGGTTCGCTGGCGCTGGCGGGCGCCGCCACGGTGGTGGCCCAGCAGGTGGCGTTGCTGGTCGCGATCGTCCTGGCCGGGCGCGTCGTGCCGGTCGGTGACGAGGCGTCGGCCAACGCGCTCTACAACTTCGCGATGACGCTCTACCTGCTGCCGTGGGCGGTGCTGGCGGTGCCCGCCGCCACGGCCGCCTACCCGGCGATCGCGACCGCGTTCGCCACCGCCGACCATGCCGCACTGCGGCTCACCGTCGCCCGTACCGGCCGGGCGGTGCTGCTGCTCAGCGGGCTCGGCGCGGCCGGGCTGGCCGCGGTGGCCGCGCCCGCGTCCGCCTTCCTGGCCGAGGGTGCCGGCACCGCCGCGCTGACCTCGGCGGTGCTCGCGTTCGCCCCCGGCCTGCTCGGCTACGGGCTGGCCGCGCTGCACCAGCGCACCCTGTACGCGGTGGGCGCGAACCGGCTCGCGGCGCTCGGGGTCAGCGGCGGCTGGGCGGTCACGCTCGTCGCCGCGGTGATCCTGTCCTGGGCGCTGCCGGACGGGCAGCGGGCCGTGGCGCTGGGCGCGGCGAACTCGATCGGCATGCTGGTGATGGCGGCGCTGCTCGCCGTGGCGGTCCGTGCCCGGGTGGGCGGTGACGCCCTGATCGGCCTGTGGCGTGCCACGCTGGCCGCTTCCGCGGCCGCTCTGGCGGGCGGCGCCGCCGGGCTGGAGGCGGGCCGGGCGGTCGTCTCCGGGACCCCAGGCATCATGGGTCTGGCCGGACAGGGCATGCTGTCCGGTGGCGTGTCGCTTGTAGTCTTCCTGATCGTGTGTGCCCTGCTCGACCTGCCGGACCTGCGTCCGCTGCTCGAGCGGGTGAGCCGAAGGCGAGGATGACCGGGCGGGCGCGGCGGGCGAGGGCAGGAGGACCGTTGACCACGGGGACGGAATGGACCGGCAGCGTCGCGCTGCTGCTCGCCTCCAGCACGGGCGGCATCGGCCAGCACGTGGCCGGGCTGGCCGAGGGGCTGACCCGGGCCGGCTGCGAGGTGACCGTCTGCGGTCCCGCGACGACCGAGGAGCAGTTCCGCTTCACCGACCGCGGCGCGCGTTTCCACCCCGTCGAGATCCCCGCCGAGCTGCACCCCAGTGACATGCGGGCGGTGCGCACGCTGCGCCAGTTCCTGGTGACGTCGCGCCCCGACGTGGTGCACGCGCACGGGCTGCGGGCCGGCCTGGCCGCCGCGCTGTCCCGTCCGCCGTGCCCGCTCGTGACGACCTGGCACAACGCGCCGCTGCGCGCCGGCCTGCGCGGCCGGGTGCACACCCTGGTGGAGCGGATGGTGGCCCGCTCGTCCGCGGTCACCCTCGGCGCCTCCAGCGACCTGGTCGCGCGAGCCCACGCGGTCGGCGCGGCGGACGCGCGGATGGCCCCGGTCGCCGCCCCCCGGCTGCGGCGCACCCGGCGCAGCCGGGCCTCCGTGCGCGCCGGGCTCGGCCTGGCCGACGGGGTGCCGCTGGTGCTGTCCGTGGGCCGGCTGCACCCGCAGAAGGCGTACGACATGCTGGTCTCCGTCGCCGCGCGCTGGCGGGACATGTCCCCGGCGCCCCGCGTGCTGATCGCCGGCGAGGGCCCGGCCTACCTCGACCTCGCCGCCCAGATCTCGCAGCTGCGGGCCCCGGTCACCCTGCTCGGGCACCGCACCGACGTCGGCGACCTGATCGCCGCCGCCGACCTCGGCGTGGTCACCAGCGTGTGGGAGGCGCGCCAGCTGTTCGCCCAGGAGGCGCTGTCGGGCGGGCTGCCCCTGGTGGCCACCGCCGTCGGCGGCATCCCGGAACTGGTCGGCGACGGCGCTCACCTGATCGAGCCGAACGACCCGGACGGACTGGACAGCGCGGTCCGCAAGCTGCTCGGCGACGAGCAGGCCCGGGCACGGCTGGCCGAGCGCGGGCTGGCCCAGGCCGCCACCTGGCCCGACGAGCAGGCCAGCATCGACGGCGTGCGCGCCGTGTACGCGGAGCTGACCGCCCAGAACCGTACGGAGCAGGTTTGATGCTCCGCCGGCCGGCACCCGCGTCCACGGCCTCCCTGCTGGCCCTGCTGGCGCTGCTCGGCCTCGTCCTGTCGCTGGCCGGCACGCTGTTCGCGGCACCCGCGGCGGCCGCCGGGCCCACCACCGAGGACGACGAGGCCGACTACGTGATCGTCGCGGGCGCCGCCGGGCTGCGCTGGGACGACATCGACGCCGACCGGACCCCGAACCTGTGGAAGCTGGCCGAGCGCGGCTCGATCGGCTCGCTGTCGACGCGCTCCGCGCACTCGCCCACCTGCCCCGCCGACGGCTGGCTGACGCTGGGCGCGGGCAACTACGCCGAGCGCACCGGCGTCGGCGAGGAGCCCGCCGACGGTGTCACCGAGCCGGACCCCGACGCGCCGCAGCTGTGCCAGAAGCTGGACGTGGCGATCGAGCGCCCGGACGCGGTCGGGGCGTACCTGCCCGACCAGGCGGCGGTCGTGGAGCACCAGCGCGAGCTGCCGTTCGGCGCCGTGCCGGGGGCGCTGGCCCAGTCCGTGCGCTGCACCGCGGCAGTCGGCCCGGGGGCGGCGGTCGCGGCGGCCCGCTCGTACGGCCGCGTCGACCGGTATCACCCCACGCTGGCGGCCGTGCCGGACGCGAAGAAGGCGTTCAGCGAGTGCCTGCTCACCATCGTCGACCTGGGCGCGATCGACGGGCGCACCCCGGCGCAGCGGCTGCGCCAGGCGGCCGCCGTGGACAAGCAGCTCGGGCAGCTGCTCGCGGCGCGCCCGAAGAACTCCACGCTGCTGGTCGCCGGGGTCGCCGACACCGAGGCCAGCTCCCGGCTGCACGCGGTGATCGCCGACGGCAAGGGCTGGGAGGGCGGCTACCTGACCTCGGCCACCACCGGTCGCGCCGGCTACCTGCAGCTGGTCGACCTCGCGCCGACCGCGCTCCACCTGCTCGGCCGGGACGCGCCCAAGCGGATCATGGTCGGTCACCCGGCGGTGCTGGCCGACGGCCGTCCGGCGGACCTGGACCAGGCGACCGCCGCGGGCACCGACGCCGACCGGCGCGCGGCGGCCGCGCGCACCGTGTCGGTCTCGTTCTTCTGGCTGCTGGCGCTGGTGCAGATCGGCCTGTTCACGGCCGTGGTGCCGCTGCTGCGGCGCAGTTACCGCCATGCCGGGCCGACCGGACCCACCCCGCCCTCGCAGCGGCTGGTGAGCCTGCTGGAGGTGCTGCTGACCGGGGCCTCGCTGGCGCTGCCCGCCGCGCTGATCGCCGGTGTGGTGCCGTGGTGGCGGTTCGGCCGCCGCGGACTGATCTTCGGCCTGGTCACGGCTGGTATCACCTTGCTGCTCACCTTCGTCACGGTCCGGCTGCCGGTGTACCGCAAACGCACCCTCGGCCCCGTCGGGGTGGTGGCCGCGATCGCCGCGGCCGTGGTCGGCATCGACCTGATCACCGGGGCGCGGCTGCAGCTCAACGGCGTGGCCGGCTACTCGGCCCTGGAGGGCAACCGGTACGCGGGCATCGGCATCGTCGGCATGGGCGTGTTCTTCGCCGGCGTGCTGCTCACCGCGGGCACGCTGGCCCAGCTCGTGCCGCAGCGCAACCGGCCGCTGCTGGTCGGCGCGATCGGCGCGGCGGGCGTGCTGCTGGTGGGCATCCCGGCGCTGGGGGCCGACGCGGGCGGCGCGGTCGCGCTGACGGCCGGCGTGTGCCTGGCCGCGGCGCTGTGCCCCGGCGGCTGGCTCACCTTCAAGCGGCTCGCCCTGGCCATGCTCGCCGGCCTGGCGGCGACCGTGGTGTTCGCGCTGGTCGACGTCCGCCAGCCGGTGGACCAGCAGGGCAGCCTCGGCCGCTTCCTCACCCAGCTGTCGGACGGCACCTCCGGGCCGACCCTGAGCCGGCTCGGCGACGCCAACCGGATCGCCCTGGTGACCAGCCCGCTCACGGTGCTGGCGCTGGTCTCGGGGGTGTTCCTGTGGGTGGTGCTGATGCGCCCGTGGGGCGGCCTGAAGCGGCTGTACGGCATCTACCCGCCCATCCGCGCGGCGGTGGCCGGCATCGGCCTCGCCTCGATCGTGGGCGGGCTGCTGGGCGGCGCGGCACTCAACGTGGCGGGTGCCGCGGCGGCCACCGCGATACCGGTGCTGACGCTGGGGGCGATGCGGGTGCTCGGGCATGCCGCCGACCGCACCCGGATCGCGGAGGAGTCACCGGGCGCCGGGCCGATGAGCGAAACCATCCCGGCGGAGCAGCCACCGGCCCCCGCGGCGGTGAGCGACGACACCCCCGAAGCGGTTTCGGGGCCGTAGCCCGCGGATGAACGCCGGACCCGTGTTAGGGTGAAACCCCGTGGTAGCAGCGCGGACGACCAAGCATATTTTCGTTACCGGGGGCGTCGCCTCCTCACTGGGCAAGGGCCTGACGGCCTCCTCCCTCGGCACTCTTCTCACCGCTCGCGGTCTGCGGGTGGTCATGCAGAAGCTCGACCCCTATCTCAACGTCGATCCCGGCACGATGAACCCGTTCCAGCACGGCGAGGTGTTCGTCACCGAGGACGGCGCCGAGACGGATCTCGACGTGGGGCACTACGAGCGATTCCTCAACCGTGACCTGTCGGCCAAGGCCAACGTCACCACGGGCCAGATCTACTCGGCGGTGATCGCCAAGGAACGCCGCGGCGAGTATCTGGGCGACACCGTCCAGGTCATCCCGCACATCACCAACGAGATCAAGTCCCGGATCCGGGCCATGGCCGAGCCGGACGAGCACGGCCGCACCCCGGACGTGGTGATCACCGAGGTCGGCGGCACGGTCGGCGACATCGAGTCGCTGCCGTTCCTGGAGTCGATCCGGCAGATCCGCCACGACGTGGGCCGGGACAACTGCTTCTACCTGCACGTCTCGCTGGTGCCGTACCTGGCGCCGTCGGGCGAGCTGAAGACGAAGCCGACCCAGCACTCGGTGGCGGCCCTGCGCAACATCGGCATCCAGCCCGACGCGCTGGTCTGCCGCTCCGACCGGGAGATCCCGGCGGGCATGAAGAGCAAGCTGGCGCTGTACTGCGACGTCGACGCCGAGGCGGTGGTGTCCGCCCCGGACGCGCCGAGCATCTACGACATCCCGAAGGTGCTGCACCGCGAGGGCCTGGACGCGTACGTGGTGCGCCGGCTGGGCCTGTCGTTCCGCGACGTGGACTGGTCGACCTGGGACGACCTGCTGGAGCGGGTGCACCACCCGGTCCACGAGGTCACCATCGCGCTGGTCGGCAAGTACATCGACCTGCCGGACGCGTACCTGTCGGTCTCCGAGGCGATCCGGGCCGCCGGTTTCGGCCACCGGGCCAAGGTGAAGCTGAAGTGGGTGCCCAGCGACGACTGCCAGACCGCCGAGGGCGCGGCCAAGGCGCTCGCGCACGTGGACGGCGTGGTCATCCCGGGCGGCTTCGGCGTGCGCGGCATCGAGGGCAAGATCGGCGCGGTGCGCTACGCCCGCGAGAACCGCATCCCGACCCTGGGCCTGTGTCTCGGCCTGCAGTGCATGGCCATCGAGGTGGCCCGGCACGTGGCCGGGGTCACCAAGGCCAGCTCGCTGGAGTTCGACGAGCAGACCTCCGACCCGATCATCTCGACGATGGCCGACCAGGAGGACATCGTCGCGGGCAAGGGCGACCTGGGCGGCACCATGCGGCTCGGGGCGTACCCGGCGAAGCTGGCGCCCGGCTCGATCGTCGCCGAGGTGTACGGCGCGACCGAGGTCAGCGAGCGGCACCGGCACCGGTACGAGGTCAACAACGCCTACCGCCCCGCGCTGACCAAGGCCGGCCTGCACATCTCCGGCACCTCGCCGGACGGCAGGCTGGTCGAGTTCGTCGAGCTGGACCGCGAGCTGCACCCGTACTTCGTGGCCACCCAGGCGCACCCGGAGCTGAAGAGCCGCCCGACACACCCGCACCCGCTGTTCTCGGGTCTGGTGGGAGCGGCGATCGCCTATGCTCAGGCCGACCAGCTGCCCGGCGTGGCGGACGCGGCCGAGCCGGTGGCCGCCAAGCGCTGACCCGGCCGGACAACCGAACAACCACGCTGGTCGCAGGCAGTCGCCTGCGGCCAGCGTCGTTTCTGGACAGGAGACTTTGTGTACGAGGTCGTCGGCAGCACGGAGCGGTTCAAGGGACACATCTTCCGGGTGGTCACCGACCAGGTGACGATGCCCGGGGGAGGCGTCGCGGGCCGGGACGTGGTGCGCCACGTCGGCGCGGTCGGGGTCGTCGCCCTGGACGACGCGGGCCGCGTGGTGCTGGTCCGCCAGTACCGTCACCCGGTCGGCCGCTACCTGTGGGAGCTGCCCGCGGGCCTGATCGACGTGCAGGGCGAGGGCCTGGCCGCCGCGGCGCTGCGCGAGCTGGCCGAGGAGGCCGACCTGACCGCCGGCCGCGTCGACCTGCTGGTGGACATGTTCACCACGCCCGGCTGCTCCGACGAGATGATCCGCGTGTTCCTGGCGCGCGACCTGGTCGAGGCCCCCGAGCGCCACGTCCGCACCGATGAGGAAGCCGACATGCAGGTCGACCGCGTGCCGCTGGACGACGCGGTCGCCATGATCTTCGACGGCCGCATCACCAACGGCCCCGCCGTCGGCGGCCTGCTCGCCGCCGCCCGCGCCCGCGACACGGGCTTCAAGGACCTCCGCCCCGCCGACGCCCCCCTCCCGCCGCGCTGAGCGCCGGGTACGGACCGTCGGGCGGGCGGTAAGCGGTAATTATCCGATTCAGCACTATCCTTGAGTTGATCGCAGGGCGGCAGCGCGTCGCGTTGACACCATGTCAAGCCGACGAGTCATCAGCTTGCATCCTGTCAAGCGCTTTGGCCTGTTTCTCGGGCCTAGACTGCCGCCGCGGGGGGTAGACCTGCGGCAACGGTGCCGTCGGGCCCTCCCGCAAGCGCAGGATCGAGGAAGGTGCAGTCGTGAAGGTCGGTATCCCCCGCGAGGTCAAGAACCACGAGTACCGGGTGGCGATCACCCCGGCGGGCGTACACGAGTTCGTCCGCAACGGACACGACGTCGTCATCGAGACCGGCGCCGGTCTGGGCTCCTCCATCACCGACGAGGAGTACGTCGCGGCCGGCGCGACCATCCTGTCCACCGCGGACGAGGTGTGGGCCGACGCGGAGCTGATCCTCAAGGTCAAGGAGCCCATCGCCGAGGAGTACCACCGGATGCGCGAGGGGCAGGTGCTGTTCACCTACCTGCACCTGGCCGCGTCCAAGGAGTGCACCGACGCGCTGATGACGCAGAAGGTCACCGGCATCGCGTACGAGACGGTGGAGACCGCCGACCGCGCCCTGCCGCTGCTGGCCCCGATGAGCGAGGTGGCCGGCCGGCTCGCCCCGCAGGTCGGCGCGTACCACCTGATGCGCTTCGCGGGCGGCCGGGGCGTGCTGCCCGGCGGCGTGCCCGGCGTGCGCCCGGCCAAGGCCGTCGTCATAGGCGCGGGCGTGTCCGGCATGAACGCCGCGACCATCGCCCACGGCCTGGCCTTCGAGGTCACCGTGCTGGACAAGAACATCAAGAAGCTCCGCGAGGTCGACCAGCAGTTCCACGGCCAGGTCCGCACCGTCATGTCGAACGCGTTCGAGCTGGAGAAGGCGGTGCTGGAGGCCGACCTGGTCATCGGCGCCGTGCTGGTGCCGGGCGCGAAGGCCCCGACGCTGGTCAGCAACGAGCTGGTGAGCCGGATGAAGCCGGGCAGCGTGCTCGTCGACATCTCGATCGACCAGGGCGGCTGCTTCGAGGACTCGCACCCGACCACGCACGCCAACCCCGTGTACAAGGTGCACGAGTCGGTCTTCTACTGCGTGGCGAACATGCCCGGCGCGGTCCCGCACACCAGCACCTACGCGCTGACCAACGTGACCCTGCCGTACGCCGTCGAGCTGGCCAACCACGGCTGGCAGGAGGCGCTGCGCCGCGACCCCGCCCTGAAGCTGGGCCTGAACACCCACGCGGGCGAGATCACCTACGGCCCGGTGGCCGAGGCGCACGGCCTCACCGCCGTGGACGTCGACTCGCTGCTCTGAGCAGTGTTTTCCTGATGCCGGTGGCGCACACGCGCCACCGGCATCATGCTGTTCACGGCATGCATCCGCCAGGTCCGGCCGGTCTCGTGAAGACACGCCGAGCCGTGGCGGTACGCCGACGTGGTCGGTGACGTACAGTCGGACGACGACGACACGCATGCGGCCGGTCGGGGAGCTGATGGCCCACTCACGACGGTGCCTCATCCGGCCGGACGGATGTCGTCGGGAAGGGCGTAGCGGAGATGGCAGGCAACGGGCGCGCGGAGGCATGGACCTCGACGCTGCGGGCGGAACAGTCCCGCATGGACCTCGGTGCTGACCTGGGTCCGGCGGATCCGTCTGCCTACACCGCCCGCAAGGAGATCCCCGAACCGATGCCGACCGACCGGCACGGTCCCGCCCGGATCATCGCGATGGCGAACCAGAAGGGCGGCGTGGGCAAGACCACGACGACCATCAACCTGGGCGCGGCCCTGGCCGAGTACGGCCGCAAGGTGCTGCTCGTCGACTTCGACCCGCAGGGCGCGCTGTCGGTCGGCCTGGGCGTCAACCCGCACAACCTCGACCTGTCGGTCTACAACCTGCTCATGCAGGACGACGTGACCGCCGAGGACGTCATCATCAAGACCGACGTCGCCGGGCTGCACCTGCTGCCCGCCAACATCGACCTGTCGGCCGCCGAGATCCAGCTCGTCAACGAGGTCGCCCGCGAGATGGCGCTGGCCCGAGTGCTGAAGACGGTGCGCAAGGAGTACGACTACATCCTCATCGACTGCCAGCCGTCGCTGGGCCTGCTGGCCATCAACGCGCTGACCGTCGCGCACGGCGTGCTCATCCCGCTGGAGTGCGAGTTCTTCAGCCTCCGCGGCGTCGCGCTGCTGCTGGACACCATCGACAAGGTCCGCGAGCGGCTCAACTTCGACCTGGAGCTCGAAGGCATCCTCGCCACCATGTACGACAGCCGCACCACGCACTGCCGCCAGGTGCTGCAGCGCGTCGTCGAGGCGTTCGGCGACAAGGTGTACCAGACCGTGATCACCAAGACGGTCAAGTTCCCGGAGTCGACCGTCGCCGGCGCGCCGATCACGTCGCTGGATCCCGCCTCGTCGGGCGCCCGCAACTACCGGCAGCTCGCGCGCGAGGTCATCGCCGCCGAGGCCGCCCGCAAGTGAGCCGGGCCCACCGGCCTGCACCCGCGAACTGAGCTGCTGGGATACTTGCGACGTGAGCGATCCCGTGGTGACGGCCGACCCGGCCGGAGAGCAGTCGGCTGAACCGTCCGGTTCAGGCCGCTTCACCGTGCGGCTCACCAACTTCGAAGGCCCCTTCGACCTGCTGCTGCAGCTCATCGGCAAGCACAAACTCGACGTCACCGAGGTCGCGCTGCACCGGGTGACCGACGACTTCATCGCCCACATCCGGGCCATGGGCGCGGACTGGGATCTTGACGAGGCGAGCGAGTTCCTGGTCATCGCGGCCACGCTGCTCGACCTCAAGGCCGCCCGCCTGCTGCCCGCCGCCCAGGTCGAGAACGAGGAGGACCTGGCCCTGCTGGAGGCCCGGGACCTGCTCTTCGCCCGGCTCCTGCAGTACCGTGCGTTCAAGCAGGCCGCCGCGTTCATCGCCGACCTGGAGTCCACCGGCGGGCGCCGCTGGCCGCGCTCGGTCGCGCTGGAGGCGCAGTACGCCGAGGCGCTGCCCGACCTGATCCTGGGCATCGGGGTGGACCGGCTGGCCAAGCTGGCGCTCAAGGCGTTCACCCCCAAGGCGGCCCCGCCGCTGGTCTCCGTCGCGCACATCCACCAGGTCCGGGTCAGCGTGCGCGAGCACGCCGAGCTGCTGCGCAACCGCCTGTTCGAGCTCGGCACCGCCACGTTCAGCCAGCTCACCGCCGACTGCGAGAACACCCTGGAAGTGGTCGCCCGCTTCCTCGCCCTGCTGGAGCTGTACCGGGAGGGCCTGGTCGGCTTCGACCAGGAACTGGCGCTGGGCGAGCTGACGGTGCACTGGACCGGCGGCGAGACCGCCGCGGGCGAGCTCGCGGTCGACGACTACGACGGCGACGACGAGGCGAAACAGGCCCTGGCCGCCGAGCCCCCCGACAGCGCCGAGCCCGACGACGAACTAGACGACGAAATGGGCGACGACGAACTCGACGGCGACGAACCGGACGAGGACCCGGCCGAACCGGGTACGCAACAGACGGCCGACGAAGCCGACATCTCGGTGGGCCAGCCGGGCAACGGTGGGGGAGCAGAACACCATGACTGACAACGAGTCCCTCGAACAACAAGCCGCAGCCTGGGTCCCCCCGTGGGCCCGCACCCCCACCCCCGAGGAAAGCAAGGGCACCTTCTTAACGGATTCCGTGGAGGAAGGGCACCTTCTTAACGCAGAGCCGGAAGGTTTGCTGGTCGCAGGCCCGGCGGACGCGGTCGTGCTGCCCGACGACGCGCGGCTCGACCTCACCGCAGAGCCGCCGACCGGGTCGGACGAGCCGGTGACCGCCGATGAGCCGACCCGGCCGACCGCCGAGGTCGAGGACCACGACGCCGAACTCGACTGCGGACCTGACGACCTCGCCGGTCCACTGGACGAGCCCGAGGTTGAGGCCGGCGCGCCGGAGGCTGACGCGGCCGAGGCGGATGCGGCCGAGTCGCTTGCCGCGGTGGAGGACGTGCGTGGTGCCCAGGCCGAGCCGTCGGCCGGAGCCGAGTCCGAGGATGCGGCGGACGTGGCGGACGCCGTGGCCGAGCCGGTGGCAGAGGTGTCGGACACGCCGGTCGACGAGGACGAGGACGTCGACGAGGACGAGGACGTCGCCGAGATCGCCGTGGTCGAGGACCTCGCCGAGGCGCTCGGCCTGGACGGGCCGCCCGCCCCGGCCTTCGACCTGGACGGGCCGGACGCCAGCGGCGAGGCCGCCGTGGCGTACGCCGGATCGAAGCTCGCCACCCCGCCGCCCGGCCTCGCCGAGGGGGACCTCGTGCCGACCCTGGAGGCGATCCTGCTGGTCGTCGACGAGCCGGTCAGCGAGCTGACCCTCGCCGAGGTGCTGGAGGTGCCCGCCGAGCTGATCGCGGGCACGCTGATCGACCTGTCGGCGCAGTACACCCGCGAGAGCCGCGGCTTCGACCTGCGCCGGGCCGCGGGCGGCTGGCGGCTGTACACCCGCGCCGAGTACGCGCCCTACGTGGAGCGGTTCGTGCTGGACGGGCAGCAGCTGCGGCTCACCCAGGCATCCCTGGAGACCCTGGCCGTGGTCGCGTACAAGCAGCCGGTGACCCGCTCGCGGATCTCGGCGATCCGCGGCGTCAACTGCGACGGCGTCATCCGTACCCTGGTCACCCGGGGCATGATCGAGGAGTGCGGCACCGAGCCCGAGTCGGGCGCCTACCTCTACCGCACCACGAGCCTTTTCCTGGAGAAGCTGGGTCTCGACTCCGTCGACCAGCTTCCGCCACTGGCTCCCTTCCTACCTGACAACGTCGAGGAGATCGCTGATGAGCAGCGCTGAAGTACGCACTGACGGCGCTGAGAGGCTGCAGAAGATCCTGGCCCAGGCCGGTGTCGCCTCACGCAGGGCCAGCGAGGACCTGATCGCCGCGCGGCGGGTCACCGTCAACGGCAAGGTCGCCAAGCTCGGCGACAAGGCCGACCCGATCGCCGACATCATCCACGTCGACGGCCAGCGCATCGTCACCGACGCGAACCTGGTCTACCTGGCCATGAACAAGCCGCGCGGCGTCGTCTCGACGATGGCCGACGACAAGGGCCGCGAGGCGGTCGCCGACTACATCGGCAACATCACGACCCGGGTGTACCACGTGGGCCGGCTCGACGCCGACTCCGAGGGCCTGCTGCTGCTCACCAATGACGGCAACCTCGCCCACAAGCTGATGCACCCGTCATACGAGGTGCCCAAGACGTACCTGGTCGAGGTCGTCGGCCCGCTGCCGCGGGTGGTCGGCCGCGAGCTGATGGCCGGCGTGGAGCTGGAGGACGGGCCCGCCCGGCTCGACGACTACCGCCTCAAGCAGGCCATCGACAAGCAGGCGCTGATCGAGGTGGTGCTGCACGAGGGCCGCAACCGCATCGTGCGGCGCATGTTCGACCACGTGGGCTTCCCGGTGCAGCGGCTGGTGCGCACCGCGATCGGCCCGATCAAGCTCGGCGACCTGAAGGCGGGCCGCCACCGCCGCCTCAACGCGGGCGAGGTCGCCGCGCTGTTCAAGATCACGGACAAGAAGGGCCGGGGCGCGGCGCAGGAGGACACCATCCGCGAGGCCCCCGAGGTGTACGAGGACTGAGCCGGTCCGCCGCCACGGGCCCGGCCGAGGTGAGGCGGGCGTACCGGTGGGTATGGTGAGCGGGACCGCTGACCGTGAACCGCTGGGAGCCCGCCTGATGCAGCCGACGACCGTCACCGACCTGCCCGCCCTGCTCGGCGGGGACGCGCTGGCCGGTGCCGACCGGCCGCTGCTGACCTACTGCGACGACGCCACCGGCGAGCGCACCGAGCTCACCGCGGCCGAACTCGGCGGCCTGGCCGCCCGGACGGCCGGGCTGCTGCGCGAGGACTGCGGGCTCGACACCGGCTCCCGGGTCGCGGTGCTGCTGCCGCCGCACTGGCAGACCGCAGCGGTGCTGCTCGGCGCCTGGTCGATCGGGGCCGCCGTGTCGTTCCGCCCATGGGCGACCGCCGGTCTCGCGCCGGTCGGCGTCGGTGAGAACGACCCGCTGGACGTGCTGTTCGTCAGCCGCAAGCGGATGGACAGCTGGCTGGAGCAGGTCCCCGAGGCGAGGCACCGTTACGTGCTCGGCCTCGCCCCCGGCGGCGCGCCGCTCGACGAGGTGCCGGACGGCTACCGGGACTTCGTCGCCGAGGCCGGCCGGCATCCGGCGAGCCTGCCCGCGTACGGGTCGATCGGCAGCACGGACGCGGCGAGCCCCGACGGCACCACCTACCGGCAGTGGGGTGGGCTGGCCCAGGGCGTCGCCGACCAGCTCGGCCTGCGCCCGGGCGACAAGCTGCTGGTCGACGTGGCCAAGCACGAGCAGCCGGTGATGTGGCTGCTGACGCCGCTCGCGGCCGGCGCGTCGGTGGTGCTGTGCGCCAACCTCGACCGCGACAATCTGGACGCCCGGATCGCCGCCGAGGGCATCACCCGGGTCATCTGAGCGGTCAGGCATCCTGCCGCAGGTAGGTGGCGTGGCCTGAGCGGACGAGGTCGCCGTCGAACACGAGCACCTCGTTGACCAGGCCGCCCCGCTGGTTGCGGTAGTTGATCACGATGGCGTCGACGCCCGCGTACACGGCATCGACGGTGAAGCGCAGGTCGGGATGCTGCTTCAGGCCCTCGCCCCAGTAAGCCCGCAGCGACTCCTTGCCCCGCACGACGCCACCGGTCTCCGGGAACAGTCGCGCCGCCAGTGGCGAGGAGAAGACGACGTCGTCGTGGAAGTGCGCCAGCACCGCCTCCACGTCGAGCGCGTTCCACGCCGCCACCCAGCGCCCGCTGAACTCCGTCGCGTCCGGCATGCTCGCCATCGCCGACCTCCCGTTGCCAAGACCCGTGCCCGGACCGTCCGAACACGACCTTGAAGATAGCCGTCACGCGGGCAGGGCGTACAACCTCCCGGCCGCGCCGACGTAGACCGTGCCGTCCGCGCCGATGCTCGGATGCTGGGTGATCATGCCGGGGGCGTACCAGGTCCAGCGGGTCGTGCCGTCGGGGTTGAGGCAGCGCACGTAGGTCTCGTGCCACAGCGGCCTGAGCCAGTGGTAGGTGTCCCAGCGGCGCTGGTCCGGCGAAGCCGAAACGATCAGTGAGCCTTCCGCTCCGGCGCTGAGCGTGACGGGGGCGACGTTCATGTCATGGGTCCAGACGCCCCGGTCGCCCTCGATCAGCCAGATCGGGTAGGTGTAGATCATCTGCTCCTGCCGGCTGGGCCCGCACACGGCCAGGCGCGTGGGGCCGCCGTCGACACCGGGCAGCACCGCGAGCGGCTCGCTGACCTGGCGCGTCGTGATGAGGCTCCGCGAGTCGCCGAAAGCGTCCACGAGGAAGTAGCCGCCCCCGTCGTACCACTCGAAGCGGGCCAGCAGGTGGTCCGCGTCGTACTGCCGCAGGGCCCTGATGCGGTGATGCTCGTCCGCCGGCCGGTCGAGCCTGACCCCTGCCCAGGCCCAGGCGGCCCACTGCAGCTCGGCGTCGCGGTCGTAGGCGTACAGCAGCCTGTTGACGTCGAACACCACGAGGTCGCCGAAGGCGCGAAGACGGTAGCCGTCCATGCGATCGGGTAGCGGCACCGCCCAGTGGAGCTCGCCGTCCAGGCCGACCCGGCGCACCTCGCGCTGATCGTCCTCGATCAGGTGACGGAACACGAACCCACCCCACGGGTCGAACTCCAGCCGGTGAGCCCGCAGGCCTCCGTCGAACGAGGCCACGGGTTCACCGGTGGCGAGATCCCGGGTCACGATGTGATCATTCTCGATCCGGTGCATGAGCCCGTCCCGGACGAGCGGATACCAGTTGCCATGGCTGCCCAGCTCCTGGGACCAGCGGATCTGCCCGTCAGGGCTGATGAGCGTGGCCGCGGCCTCGGAGATGAGCAGACAGCCGTCGACGTCCTCGGTGCGAAGCGTCGCGTCGTCGGCCGGAATGTCGACCGACCACAGCGGCGATGTGTCCGACACGGCCCTTACGGATTCCACTTCAGCGCCTCCCTGAGCAGATGGAGCCGGGACTCGATGACGTCCGACAGGGAGTCGGCATGGTCGTGCGAGCCGTTTCTCATCCGGTACGGCACCTCCTTGAGCACGTGGATCGCGCCGCGTACCCCGAACAGTGCCATGAGGCGGGGGTCCGGATCCGGGCCGCCCGCGTCGCGGTACCCGTTGCGGAACGCCAGCCGCAGGTGAGCCAGCTCCTCAGGCTTGAGCCCGAGGGTCATCCCGAAGTCCGCCAGCTTGATCTCGAAGTACGCGAGATCGCGTTCCGGTGCGCCGATCGGGTTCCCGGTGCTGTCCATGGCGTGGTGCAGCGTCGGCAGGTCGATGACGGTCAGGCCGCGCTCGGGATGCCAGAAGAAGTTGCCGGGGTGGGCGTCGCCGTGCGCCAGCGCCGCCCAGCCGCGCACGTCGCGCGCCTCGGCGATGGTCTGCTCGACCCGTCTCGCCAGTTCGTCGAGGTGCCAGCCACGGTCCGGCAGCGTCCGCATCGTGTCCGTCACCTGGCCGGTCCACCTGCGCACCACCGCGATGTGGCGGTCCAGGAACTCCCGGGCCACCGGCGTGCCGGAGCCCTCGGCGGCGGTGTGCAGGTCGGCGAGCGCGGCCCCCACCCCGACGACGGACCATTCGAGCTGGACGAAGGCGGATGCCCACTCCGCACCCGTCGACCTGCCCACCTCCGTGATCAGGTCGTCGATCGCCCGGCCCGGGGCCAGCGCGGACACGACAACCCCGTGGCGTCGCGGCGTCGCCGCGATGCCCAGCGTCGCCGGGGTGCCGAACCAGGTGAACTCGCGGCTGCGCAGCCGCTGCAGGGCCGACAGCTCGCGGGCGAACTCCTCGGCGTCGGGGAACGCCTTCACGACCCCGATGTTGCGGCCGTCCTCGTCCTGCACCAGCATGACCGGCGCACCGGACAGGCCTTTCGCGCCGGTCGACCCGGTGATCTCGGCGAGGCGCACCGGTCGGCCGAGCACCGCCGCGGCGAAGTCGGCCACCGCCGGCTGCCCGTCCGTGCCGTTCGCCAGCACCTGCGCGCCGTCGATCAGGTCGGCCACCGCCTGCGGGATCACCGCGCCGCCGTCGGCGCGCACAGCCTTCGCGCGGTCGAGCACCGTCCGGGCCCGGCCGGGTGCACTGTCCGGATCGGGCGCCGTGTCCGCCTCCGGCCGGACCGGATCGTGCGGCAGCCCCTGGACCGGAGCGGTCTCGCCGCGCTCCGTCCGCCTGATCTCGGTGCGCGCGGTCACGGCCTGCTCGCTCGCGTTCCGCAGCGAGGCGATCTCCTGCTCGTCGAGCTGGAGCAGGCGGAGTTCCTCGGCCGCCTGCCGCCGGGGTTCCGTCTCGGCCAGCAGCCGCCGCACATGTTCGGTCACGGCGTGCGGCCGGGCGTCGGGCTCGGCAGCGTACGCGAGCGACAGCCGGGCCGCGGTGGCCGTGCCCGCGGGCGTATCGGTGTGCAGTCCGGCCTCCCGATAGGCGGCGGCCGTCGCCGGCCGCAGCACGCCCGCCAGGGCCCGCTGCACGGCGTTCCACTTGTGCGCCGCGGACTCGATGTCGCCCGGCACCGTACGCAGCCACCGATCGGCCTGGTCGGCGCAGTAGCGGCTGTCTGCCCACGCCGTCTCGTGCCACGGCGTCCAGGCGTCGGGCGGCGCCCAGTCCCGGCCCAGCCGCAGCGCCCAGCCGTCCAGTTCGCGACCGGCCAGCCGCGCGATCCGGTCCGACACCACCGACACGGTCGCCGGGTGGTGCACGGCGACCGGCGGGGTGAGCCGATCCTCGGGATCGGGCAGGTCGGGACCGAACTCGACCCGGTGGATGGTCGCCAGCGGCGCCCGCAACGGCCCGGTGTGCGCCTCGAACCGCGTCTTCGCCCGCCCGGACGGGAACAGCTGCGGCTGCCCGTCCTCGTCGAGCAGCGCGCGGCGGTCACCGTACTCCCAGGTGTCCCAGTAGAGCTGCCAGCGCACGCCCTTGTCGCCGACGTGCTCGCGGCCCTGGAAATACACCGTCGGCACGCCGAGCGTGACGGCGATCTCCAGGGCGCCGCTCTCCATCCCGATCTGCACGATGTCGCGGGTGCGGTCCAGGTGGTGCAGGAACAGCGCCTGCTCGCCCTGGCCGAGGGCCTGCCCGCCGTGGCGGTCGGCGGACCAGAAGTGGCGCAGCGTCTCGGTGTCGACGCCGTCGAGCGCCCCTTCGGCTTCGAACGCGGCCTTCAGCTCCGGCATTCCGTCGGACAGGTCGTCGCCGATCAGCAGGATGCGCCGGTCCGGGTCCATTTCGCGGAGCAGCGCGACGGTCTGGCGCAGCAGCTCGGGCTTGGTGTCCATGAACGCGCCCATCGGCACCCCGGACCTGCGCACCCACAGCAGTGCGTAACTGCGGGGCCGCCCGTCGGGCTCGTGCCGGGCGCACACCAGCTCGGCCAGCGCGCGAGCCCGGGTGTCCCGCCGTGCGCCCCGCGCGCCGTGCCCGCGCATCGCGGCGACCATCGTGGCCCGGGCCAGCTGCCCGCCGTGGCGCACCTGCGGCAGCGCCACCAGGTGCGCGCGGCGGAACCGGCTGGTCGCGTAGTGGACGTGCCGCGGCTGGTCGTCGTGGCACAGGCGGACCCGGGCCGGGTCGACACCGAACTCGGTGATCAGCCGTTCGCGCATGGCCAGCGCGCCGCGCAGTGGCCGCACCTGCATGTCGATCGCGTCGGCGGCGAGTTCGGCCGGGTCGACGCCGTCGGTGGACCGGCCGGACAGCGCCCGCCACAGCAGCGTCTTGTCCGCGAGGTCGCGGGTCATGCCGGCGGGCATCGGGCCGGCGTGGGACAGATACGGATCGCGGACGTCGTCGCAGTACTGGGTGAACAGCTGGTGGGGCTCGTACGCGATCTCGATGGTCGCCGTGTCGTCCAGCATCAACGCTGCCGCGTGCACGAACAGCTCGCCGCTCTGCCATTCGTAGACCCGCAGGTTCTTGGTGTCCAGGTCCCCGCCCACGGGTGCGGGTGGCGGCGCGACCTCGCGGAACAGCTCCTCGCGCAGATGCCGCAACTTCTGGTCGAGGCTCAGGTCGTCGCGTGCCTTCAGCTCGCCGACCAGCGTGTCGAGCCGACCGCCGGACAGCGCGTCCCAGGCCGTGACCTGTTCCGGAGTGGCGAACACGTCCGAGGGGCGCTGGTGTCCGGAGGCCTCGACGTGGCTGGTGCCGGGATCGGCGACGTCGGTGTCCGGTCTCGACCAGTGGCCCGGCGGCAGGCCGAGGTCGACCGGCAGGGCATCGGCGTCGAGCAGGAGCGCGTCCATGCGGACCGCGCCGCCGGGCCGGTGTGTCGACACGGGGTGCTCGTTGTCCTGGGCGTCGACGTACACGATCTGGCCGTGCTGGTTGTGCACGGTGACCGCGTGGGTGGCCCCGCTCGGGCGCTCCAGCAGCAGCACCGCGACCGCGCCGTGCCCCTGCCGGGACAGCGCCGACTCCAGGGCGCCGAACGCCTCCTCCCGAGGCTGCCACGCCTCGTCGTGGGAGCTGGCCCGGTGGTCGGCCATGAGCTGCTGGAAGCGGGCGCCGACGGCGTCCTCGATGCGGGCCGCGCCGCCGGGCTCGCCGCCCAGCGGCAGCAGGTCGGGGCTGAAGCGGTCGACGGTGCGCGGGGCCGCGACCCGCGGTCTGCCGTGCAGCCACGTGTCGATGACGGACAGCACCACATCGGGGCAGTTGATCGCGCGGGTGGGGTCTGCCTTGGGGCCGCCGTCGTTGGCGCGGTGGGGCCACTCGCCGAACAGGTCGCTGAACCGGCGCGGCCGCCCGTCGGCGTCGCGCTCCACGGCCAGCTCGACGTCCTGCTGGTGCAGGGCCAGCGGGCGGCGGTGGCCGCCGGGCAGTCCGTAGCGGCGGCTCGTCTCGACCGGCCGGGGATCGTCCAGGCCGGTCGCGCGGGAGCGGTCGTCCGGTTCGTTGACCGCGCCGTCGGCGACGCGGAACATCTGCCGCTCGTCCTCGCCGTAACGCAGGAACTGGAACTCGGCGAACGAGTCGGGGTCGGTCTCGGACGGCAGCGGCCCGTCGATCGGGCCGTTCTGCAGTGTCCGCAGGCGCGCCTCCAGCGGCGCCAGGCTCTGCTCGTATGCCGGCCGGTCGGGGTCGGCCGCGGGCGGTCCCGCCGCGTACCCGTCCTGGAGCCACTGGCGTATCCGGTTCAGCAGGGTGGGGCTGCGCGGGTCGAATCGCAGCCGCATCGCGTGGGTGCGGCCGAACGCGGTATGGCTCTCGTAGGCCTCCCGCTCGGCACGGCTCTCCGGGACCGCGGCCGTGAACGCCGGGCGGTCCCCGGTGCCCGGCACCGTGGCAGGAGGCCGCACCAGGCCGGTGCCCGGACCGCCGAGCGAGGCGACCGCGGCGGCGGCCACCACGGCGATGTCGGCGTCGTCGGCCGGCTCCGTCGCGATGACCGGTGACAGCCCGCCCGCCGGAGGAACGCCACCGGTGGGAGGAAAGCCACCAGCCGACGGGACGCCGCCCGGCCCCGGGATGCCGCCCGGCCGCGCCGAGCCGCTCACCGTGCCCGGGTGGCCGGACCAGGGCGAAGCCGGGATGGTCGGCGGGATGACGCCGTGCGGGACATCCCCGGTGACACCACCACCCGCGCCGGAGAAACCGGACCCGGCCGGCGGTGCGGCTGCGCCGTACGGCGGGCCCGGGACGGCCGGGCCGGGCGATGACGGGATCGTGCCGGACGCCGGGTCGAGCACAGCCGCCGCCGCGCCGGTGGCCAGGCCCGCGGCGGGGGTGCCTGGTTGCCCGTCCACGGGAGTAGCAGGGCGTCCGGTCGGCTCCGTGACCTCGGGCCCACGATCCTCCGGCGCACGATCCTCGGGTCCACGGTTCTCGGCCGACCACGCATCCCCGCCGGACAGGCCTGCCGGATCGGCCGGTGCTCCGGGCAGACGTGGACCGCCGCCGTCGGCGGCCGTGCCGGGGACCTCGACTCCGAACGCGACGCCTGGCCCGCCAGGGTGGCCGCCGGACAGGTCCACGGTCGCGACGGTCCGGTCGAGGCCGGTCATGGCGGAGACGGGCGCGGTCTCGCCCGCAGGTCCCGCGAACGGGGCGGTCGCTGCCGCGAGGCCGCGCTCGTCGAACGGGCCGGGCGGCGGGGCCGCGTCCGGCAGTCCGTGGGCGTCGAGCGCGGCGGGCAGGTTCAGCTCCGCCCCGTGCAGCCGCCCGTCGACGGCGACCCGGGTGTCCCCGACGGCCGAGCCGAACGTGGCGGAGCTCGCGGCCATGCCCAGCGTCTGCAAGCTCACGCCCTGGCCGGTGACCACGCCGACGGTGACCTCAGCGAGCATCGCGCCGCTCGCGCCGCGCAGGGCGTGCTCGCCGAACCGGCCGAGGGCGGTCGCGGCACGGACCCGGCCGAGCCCGGTGACGCCGCCGACGCCGCCGGCCAGGGTGCCGAGCCCGGTGTCGAGCGCCAGCTCACCCGCGTTCAGGCCGCCCCGGTTGCCCTCGCTCACCTGGTACGCCTGGACGCCGAGCGAGGTGAGCCCCTCCTGCAGGCCTTCTTCCAGGGCTTCCTCGCCGAGATGGCGCACCACCTTGGAGGTGATCCGGTCCTTGACCGCGTCGCCGAGGCGGTCCTTGAACCGGTCCTTGAGCCGGTCCTTGAGGCCCTGCTTCGCCGCGCGTTCCAGCAGCTCCTTGGCCGCGCGGCGGAGCAGCCGCCGGATCGCGAAACGGGTGGCGCACATGGCGGGCGCGGCGCCGGCCATCGACGCGCCGAAGGTGACGGTCGCGGCAGCGGCGAGCGCGACCAGCTCGATGAGCAGCAGGCCGAGCTCCACGTAGAACTCGATCTTCACGCCTTCGATCTGGTTGGCGCCGTCGTCGACCTGGCTGCCGAAGTCGTCCAGCAGGTCGACGACCATCGCCAGGGCGGCTTCCTCGCCGTCGGTGCCGTGCGCGCGGCCGAGCTGCGACCACAGCCGCAGGATGGCGCTCGCGACCTGGCCGTCCGGTCCCCCCGCGGCGGCGACCGCGGCGAGTGCGGCGTCGTCGGCCGCGTCGAGCAGCGGCCCCATCCGGGTCGAGGCGGCCCGCCAGCCGTCGGCGAGCTCGCGCATGGCGGCCTCGTCGCCCTCGGGCCAGTCGACGCCCACCACCCATTCGAGTGCGGTGCACAGCCAATCGGGCGCATCGAAGAAATTCAATGGATGCGGGATCGGTGAAGGTAGAAGTGGCATGGTGGCAGTCCCTCCCCAGGTGACTGGCGACACCCTAACCGGCACCGTCCACACGCACCAGACATCGGTCGCAACCGCTACCGTGGCGTGTCTGCACACCACCCTGGGGAGGGCATCGTGGCTACGATCGACGACGCGCTGCGGCTGGCGGAGCGGTTCGCGGTGGAGGCGACCCTGCGCGACGGCAAGCCCTATCGGGGGCTGGTCGACGAGTTCGCGCACGGCTGGTGCGTGTGGGTCGTGCCCACCCGGCCGCCGGCGGAGCCGCCGCCGATCGGTTCGGGCGTGACGGTCGTGCTCGACCGGCACACCGGCCTGCTGGCCTACTACCCTGCCTGGTGGACGGAGCAGGTGAAGGAGCGGTACCAGCCCGGTTCGGCGACGCACCTGGCCCGCCCGCCGAAGCCGAGCCGGGCCGAGGCGGCGCAGGCGTTACCCGGCCCGGCGCGCATCGCGATGGCGCTCACCAAGCAGAACGTCAGCGTCCTCGCCGGGTCCGCGCGGGGCGACGCCGCACCGGTGCACCACCCGGCGGTGGCGGGCTGGCTGGCCGCCCAGCCGGCCGGGCGGCTGGTGCGCGGCGCGGCCCGCCATGCCGACCTGATGCTGCTCTCGCGCCTGTGCGCCGACTGGGCGCAGACCGGGTCGACGGATCCGGCGGCCATGTGGTCGGCGCTGGCCGAGCCGTGGCCGACCAGCTATCCGACGATGTCGGACCGGCCGCTCGGGCTGGGGCCGGACCTGCCGTGCTGCGTCACGTGCCAGCTCGCCTGGCAGGAATTCGGCGGCGACCCGGCGGCGGTGGACTGGACCGAGCTGCGCGAGCCGGTGGCGGCCGGTGCGGCGCCCGACCCCGACCGGTTCCCGCCGGCGGTGGCGGCGGTGCTCGTCGAGGGCGGCTGGACCGGCGGCGGGCTGGACCCCGCGCAGGTGGACCGGTTGCTCGACGAGGCGCGCGAAGCGCACGGCGCGTGGCACGACCGGGCGGCCGCGTCCGCCGCGCGGGAGGTCTTCGTGCGTTACCCGCAGCTGTCCACGCGGGCCACCGTCGCGGGCGTGGACTGCCTGGCCCAGCAGTTCACACTGCGGATGCCGGACGAGTTCTGCCCCGTGCCGGAGCTGGCCGCGTTCGAGCGGCGGCTGGGCGTGCCGGTGTGCCCGATCGGGTCCGAGACGGCCTTCAACATCCTGGTCGTGGACGCGCGCAACCGCTTCTTCGTGCTGGACCAGGGCGGCGACTGGTTCCTCGGCGGGCACGTCGACGAGGCGCTGGCGAACCTGGCCACCGGGCGCGCGCCCGGCCGGCTGCGCGCCGACGGCGTGATCGCGGCGGCCCGGTGAGCCGCCGCGACCGGCGCGTCAGTTCAGCAGCGCGTTGACGATCAGGGTCGCGTTGTCCTCGTGCTTGGCGTACGCGTCGGGGAAGGCCGAGATCTGCACCGACTGGGCGGCCCGGGTCAGCGACATGTCCTGCCAGCCGTCGATCTCCACGAGCCGGGCGAAGAACGCGCCCGCCGCGTACTGCGGCTGCATGATCTCCTTGACGGAGCCCCAGCTGCCGCTGGCGCGCTGCTGGAACAGGCCGATCGAGTCGTGGTCCGAACCGGTGCCCTGGTGCGGGTAGTTCAGCGACTCGGGCACGACGTGGCTGGCCACGTTGTAGAGGCGGCTCTCCTGCATGGCGGTGGCCACGCCGACGATCATCGCCCACTTGGACAGGCCCATGGACTGGGCCTTCTTGACGATCGCGGCGGCGTTGTCCATCTGCTGGCGGTCCATGCCGGCGACCAGCTTCACGACCCGTACCACCGGCTTGGGCTTGGGCTTGGGTTTCGGTTTGGGCTTCGGCTTGACCGCCGGGGGGCTCGCCTTGGGCGCCCGCAGCTGCGGCATGCGGTGCAGCAGCGCGCCGCTGGTCACGTCGCTGGCCGCGAGGAACATCGGCGCAGCGGTGGCATTGCCGGGCAGCAGCCCGGCGGCCGTCGGCGTCTCGACGACGACCGGGCGGGCGTTGCCGGACAGCAGGGCCACGGCCCCGACACCGACGAGCGCGGCCGTCGTGAGCAGGGGCGCGAGCAGGCGCTGCGTCCCGGACCGCCCGCGCCGGTGGCGGCCCTGCCGGCCGTCGTCGCGGCGGTGCCGACCGGTGGCGGGGGAGCCGGTGGTGCGGGCGAAACGAGGTTCTTGCTGATCACGGGGGGTATGCGGGGGCATTGGCCGATATTAGGAAGGCATTAGCCCAGGTAAAAGGGGGTGCTATCAGATTTCTCCCAGGGTGGTGCTGATTTAGCCCGAATTGCTCAGACTTGTTCTCAAGATTGTTTCTGACCTGGGGTTTTGTGAGCCGCCCTCGCGCTTCGAGTGCGGCGCTGGGACCGGCTCGGTACAGTGCCGCGGGTGAGCGACACCCCCACGCCGCCGCTGCCCCCGCCTGCCGATCCGTGGGCGGGCCGGGACGGGCACACGCACACCCTCGGCATGGCGTCCATCCCGCAGCGCATCGCCCCGGCCACCCCGGCCGAGCCGCAGATCGTCTACGTGGAGCGGCCCCGCCGGCGGCGCTGGCCGTGGGTGCTCGGCACGCTGACCGTGCTGAGCCTGGGCTGCTGCGGGGTGCTCGCCGCGGTCACCGCGCCGATCCGGGCGCAGTACCCGGTGCGCGCTGAGCTGGGCGCCACGATCGCGGGCCTGCGCCGCGACGACAGCCCCGAGGTCCGTGACGCGGCCAACGAGCTGATCGCGCAGATCCACCGGGCGCAGGACGTGACCGGCGCGGAGGTCGCCAAACTCGACGAGCCCAAGCGCAAGGACATGCCGGTGGTGCTGGTCGTGGCCACCCGGTTCATCCTCGACCCGGCCGGCGAGCTGGACGGCGCGCTCGCCGGGGCGGGCAAGGACCGGCCCACGGGCGTGCGCAGCTTCCCCGCCGGAGCGCGCGGTGGGGAGCTGCGCTGCGGCGACGCCCGCGACAAGCAGAGCGACGCGCCCGTCGTGGTCTGCGCCTGGATCGACCACGGCAGCCTCGGCGTCGGCCTGTTCTACGGCGGCCGCACCATGGACGACAGCGCCCGGCTGCTCCGCGAGATCCGCGACGACGTGCTGGTCAAAGCGTGATCGCCGAAGTTGTCCACAGGCCTGCAAACGCATGCGCGTCCCGGGCACTAGCATCGGCCGGGTGACACAGACCCTGCATGCCGACGCCGTACGCCTGCTGACCGACTGGCGCCCGCCCACCGACGCCGAGGCCGACTGGACGCAGACGATCGCGCTGCTGGCGCAGGGCCCGCAGGTGATGGGCAAGCCGCACCTCGACGGGCACGTCACGGCCAGCGCGATCATCGTCTCGCACGACCGCTCCCGCATCCTGCTCTGCCTGCACGGCAGGCACGACATCTGGTGCCAGCTGGGCGGACACCTCGAACCCGAGGACGGCGACCTCGCCGCGGCCGCCCTGCGCGAGGCCACCGAGGAGAGCGGCATCGCGGGGCTGGTCGTCGACCCGGTGCCGGTCGACGTCGACGTGCACCACGTGAACTGCGCGGGCCGGCCCAACCGGCACTACGACGTCATCTTCCTGGTGCACGCGCCCGCGGACGCGGTGGCGCAGGTCAGCGAGGAGTCGCACGAGCTCGGCTGGTTCGCCCCCGACGCGCTGCCCAGCCCGCTCGGCACGGACACGGCGCGCGTGGTGCGCAACGCGATGGCCCGGCTCGGCTGAGCGACGGGCGGTCCGGCGATGAGGGTGCCGCACGATCCGTGGCCCGCCGATCAGGCCGAGGCACTGCGCCAGCAGCTCGCGCTGCGCGAGCGGGTCGAGCCGGGCGGGCCGCTCCCGGCCGTGCGGACCGCGGCCGGGCTGGACGTGTCGTACGACGGGGAGACCGGCCGGGCCGTGGCCGCCGCCGTCGTGCTGGACCTCGCCACGCTGACCGTCGTCGAGGCGGCCACCGCGACCGGCGAGGTGACCTTCCCGTACGTGCCGGGCCTGCTCGCGTTCCGGGAGCTGCCGGTGCTCGTCGACGCCCTGGAGCGGCTCACGGTCACGCCCGACGTGCTGGTGTGCGACGGCTACGGGGTCGCCCACCCGCGCCGGTTCGGGCTGGCCTGCCACGTCGGGGTGCTCACCGGGCTGCCCACGTTCGGGGTGGCCAAGACGCCGTTCACCGCCGCGCACGCCGAGCCGGGGCCGGGGCGGGGCGACTGGTCGCCGCTGACCGAGGGCGACGAGGTGCTCGGCCGGGTGCTGCGCACCCAGCCGAAGGTCAAGCCGGTGTTCGTCTCCGTCGGGCACCGCGTCGACCTGGCCACGGCCACCGCGCTGACACTGGCCCTGGCGCCGCGGTTCCGGCTGCCGGAGACGACCCGGCACGCCGACCAGCTCTCCCGCCGACTGCTCGGAGGACTGCATGCCGCCCGCTGACCCCGACGCCAACGCGGCGCTGCGGGCCCGCTTCGACGAGGTCCACGCGCAGTACACCCACCTGCGGGACAACGTGGGGGAGCTGCAGCGGGACCTGGCGGGGCTGGAGGTCTCCGTCGCCTCCGCCGACGGCATGGTCACCGTCGTGGTGGGCGCGCGCGGGCAGCTGCTGCGGCTGCGCCTGCACGAACGGGCGTACGCGGCGCACCGGCCGGACCGGCTCGCCGAGCTGATCACCAAGACCACCCGCCGGGCCGAGCAGGCCGCCGTGGAGGCGACCGCGGAGCTGGTGGCGCGGGTGGTGCCCGCCGAGACCGGGGTGCCCGAGCTGCTGCGCGGCGGCGACCTGGGCGCGCTGCTGCGCCGCCACGACGACACCATGGGCTTCGAGGAGCGGCGATGAGCGGACAGCGGATCGACCTCGACCCGGCCGCCGCGCTGACGGCGGCCCGGCGGCTGAACCTGGCCGGGCAGTCCCTGGCCCGCGAGCGGGACCTGTCCGGCGGCCGGATCGAGCAGGCCGGGCAGGAGCGCCCCTGGGGCGACGACGAGCTGGGTCGGGCCTTCGCGGCGCGGTACGCCGACAGCGCGGTCATGCTGCTCCTGCTGTGGCGTGACGCGGCTCACCGCACGGTGGAGCTGAGTGAGTCCATCGTCACCGCGGTGGCCGCCACCGAGCACGTCGATGCTGCTGGGCAGGCCAGGTTCCGGCAGCTCACGGTGTGACACGCGGGCCGGTTGTGGCCTGCGGGACGTGTTCTACGCCGCCTGGAGCCCCTCTGCCTGATCGGTGTCCGGACGGACCGGGCAGAATGGGAGCATCAAACCTAGAGGCGGAGGATGGGTCGTGGCTGAACTGCGCTGCGTGGTCGCGGTGGACGGGCCCTCGGGCTCGGGCAAGTCGACGGTGTCGCGCCGGCTGGCACGTCGCCTGGACGCACGCTACCTCGACACCGGCGCCATGTACCGGGCGCTGACCTGGGCCGTGCTGCAGGCCGGGGTGGACCTCACCGACCCCGACGGCATCGCCAAGGTCGCCGTCGACTGCGAGCTGATCATCACGACCGACCCCGAGCGGCCCTCGATCAGCGTCAACGGCGAGAACGTGGACGGCCCGATCCGCGGCGGCGAGGTCACCGCGGCCGTGTCGGCGGTCTCCGCCGTGCCGTTCGTCCGGCAGGTCCTCACGGCCCGCCAGCGCGCGATCATCGAGGAGTCCGCCCGGATCGTGGTCGAGGGCCGCGACATCGGCACCGTGGTCGCCCCCGACGCCGACCTCAAGGTCTTCCTGACCGCCTCTTCCGCCGAGCGGGCGCGCCGTCGCAGCGCCGAGACCGCCGGCGACCACGCTGCGACCGAGGCCGACCTGGCCCGTCGTGATCACCTGGACTCCACCCGCAAGGTCAACCCGTTGCAGCAGGCCGCCGACGCGGTGGTGCTCGACTCGACCGAGCTGGGCATCGATGAGGTTGTCAGCGAGCTGCACCGGCTGCTGACAACGAGGAAGGCAGCATGAGCAACACAGAATGGACCGAGCTGGAGGTCGTCGAGCAGCCGCTGCCGGAGGCTCCGCCGACGACGCCGGTCATCACGCCGCAGCCGGTCCTGGCGGTGGTGGGACGCCCCAACGTGGGCAAGTCCACCCTCGTCAACCGCATCATCGGCCGCCGCCAGGCGGTCGTCGAGGACATCCCCGGCGTGACCCGGGACCGGGTGGCTTACGACGCCAACTGGTCGGGCCGCAAGTTCACCGTCGTGGACACCGGCGGCTGGGAGCCCGACGCCAAGGACCGGGCCGCCGCCATCGCCGCGCAGGCCGAGGCCGCCATCGCCGCCGCCGACGTGGTGCTGTTCGTGGTCGACTCGTCCATCGGCGCGACCGACGAGGACGCGGCCGCGGTGAAGATGCTGCGCCGCAGCTCCAAGCCGGTGCTGCTGGTGGCGAACAAGGCCGACAACCAGAACATGGAGTACGAGGTCCACGACTTGTGGTCGCTCGGCCTGGGCCAGCCCTGGCCCGTGTCGGCGCTGCACGGCCGCGGCTCCGGCGACCTGCTGGACGCGGTGCTCGCCGCGTTCCCGAAGCAGGCGCCGCTGGAGGACCACGTGCCCGGCCCGCGCGGCCCGCGCCGCGTGGCGCTGGTCGGCCGCCCCAACGTCGGCAAGTCCAGCCTGCTCAACCGGCTCGCCCGGGAGGAGCGCTCGGTCGTCGACTCCGTCGCCGGCACCACCGTCGACCCGGTCGACTCGCTGGTCGTCATCGGCGGCGAGACGTGGCAGTTCGTCGACACCGCCGGCCTGCGCAAGCGCGTCGGCAAGGCCAGCGGCACGGAGTACTTCGCCTCGCTGCGCACCGCCGCCGCGATCGAGACCTCCGAGGTCACCGTCGTGCTGCTGGACTCCAGCGAGGTCATCAGCGAGCAGGACCAGCGCCTGCTGTCGATGGTGTCCGAGGCCGGCCGCGGCGTGGTGCTCGCCTTCAACAAGTGGGACCTGGTCGACGCCGACCGGCGGCACTACCTGGACAAGGAGATCGACCGGGAGCTCAAGCGCATCCCGTGGGCGCTGCGCGTCAACATCTCCGCGCTGACCGGGCGGGCCGTCGAGAAGCTCGCGCCGGCGCTGCGCCAGGCGCTGGCCAGCTGGGAGAAGCGCATCCCGACCGGCCAGCTCAACCAGTGGCTGACCGCACTGGTGCAGGCCACCCCGCACCCGGTGCGCGGCGGCCGGGCCCCGCGCATCCTGTTCGCGACCCAGCCCAGCATCTCCCCGCCGAAGTTCGTGCTGTTCACGACGCAGCCGCTGGACCCGGGCTACATCCGGTTCGTGGAGCGCAAGCTGCGCGAGGAGTTCGGCTTCGAGGGCAGCCCGATCGACATCTCGGTCAAGCCCCGCAAGGAGAAGGGCCCCGGCGGCCGCGGCAAGACCCACGGCTGACCGCTGATCCACTCACGAAGCTCCGCCACCCCACCCTGGGGTCGGCGGAGCTTCGTCGTCGACGCTCCGCCCGCGAGCGAACGCGCGGTCCTTTGTGCCCGCTCGGCCCACGCGGCGTTCGTGGGCAAGCTGACCTTCGGCCGGTACTGTCAGTACATGATTCACATCGATGAGTCGGCGCCGCAGGTGTCGGCGGTGCGGCTGGCCTTCCCGGCGCATCGCTACCGCCAGGAGGAGATCGTCGCCGAGTTCACCGCGATGTGCCTGCCCGGCGAGCATCCAGGGCGCGAGGTGTTCGCCCGGTTCGGGCGGACCACCGGCGTGCAGACCCGCCATCTGGCGCTGCCGCTGGACCAGTACGCCGGGCTGACCGGGTTCACCCAGGCCAACGACGCCTTCATCGAGGTCGCCCAGGAACTGGGCGAGGTCGCGCTGCGCGAGGCGCTGGACGCGGCCGGGGTGCGCCCCGACGAGGTCGATCTCATCGCGACCACCAGCGTCACCGGACTGGCCGTGCCGTCGCTCGACGCCCGGCTGGCGGCGCGGGTCGGCCTGCGGCCCGACGTGAAGCGGCTGCCGCTGTTCGGCCTGGGCTGCGTGGCCGGCGCGGCCGGGGTGGCCCGGCTGCACGACTACCTGCGGGCCTATCCGGACCAGATCGCGGTGCTGCTGGCGGTCGAGCTGTGCTCGCTGACCGTGCAGCAGCAGGACACCACGCACGCCAACCTGGTCGCCTCCAGCCTGTTCGGCGACGGCGCGGCCGCGGTGGTGATGGTCGGCGGGCGGCGGGCCGCCACGCAGCCGGGACGGCCGCGGGTGCTGGCCACCCGCAGCCGCCTCTACCCGGACACCGAGCAGGTGATGGGCTGGCGCATCGGGTCCAGCGGGTTCCGGATCGTGCTGTCCAACGAGGTCGCCCCGATCGCCGAGCGCTTCCTCGGCGGCGACGTGCGCGGCTTCCTGGCCGATCACGACGTCGACGAGACCGACGTCGCGACGTGGATCTGCCATCCCGGCGGCCCGAAGGTCATCGACACCATCGAGAAGATCCTCGACCTGCCCCCGGAGGCGCTGCTGCCGACCCGGCGCTCGCTGGCCGGGCGGGGCAACCTGTCGTCGGTGTCGGTGCTGGACGTGCTGCACGAGGCGATGAGCGGCACGCCGCGCGAAGACCAGCCCGGACTCATGATCGCCATGGGGCCGGGGTTCTGCTCCGAACTCGTCCTGCTGAGGTGGTGAGCGTGCTCGCGTACACCCTGCTGATCGTGGCGGTGGCCGCCGAACGCCTGGTGGAACTGGTGGTGTCGAAGCGCCACGCGGCGTGGGCCCTGGCCAACGGCGGCCGCGAGTACGGCCGGAGCCACTACCCGTACATGGTGGCCCTGCACACCGCGCTGCTGGCCGGGTGCCTGGCCGAGGTGTGGCTGCTGGACCGGCCGTTCCTGCCCGCGCTCGGCTGGACCATGCTGGCCCTGGTCGTCGCGAGCCAGGCGCTGCGCTGGTGGTGCGTGACGACCCTGGGCCGGCGGTGGAACACCCTGGTCATCGTGGTGCCGGGGCTGCCGCTGGTGGCCCGGGGGCCGTACCGCTGGCTCAAGCACCCCAACTACCTGGCCGTCGTGGTCGAGGGCTTCGCCCTGCCGCTGGTGCACACCGCCTGGCTCACCGCCCTGACCTTCACCCTGCTCAACCTCGCCCTCCTAACCGTCCGCATCCGGGTGGAGGACGCCGCCCTGGCCGAGGCCACCGCGTGAGCCTCGGGGTTGATCATGAACTTGTGGACGTGTTCACCGGCGTGTCCCTACCCTGCGGCCGTGATCGGGGAGGCGAGGAGTCGTGGGGTTCGACGCTGATCTGCTGATCGCGGGCGGTGGGCCGGCGGGGCTGGCCACGGCGCTGCTGGCGCGGCGGGCGGGGATGTCGGTAGTGGTGGCCGAGCCGCGCGCCGACCCGATCGACAAGGCCTGCGGCGAGGGGCTGATGCCCGGCGGGCTGGCCCGGCTGCTGGCCCTGGGCGTCGATCCGGCGGGGGTGCCGTTCCACGGCATCGCCTACCGGGCCGGGGTACGTGCGGCCCACGCCCGCTTCGCGGCCGGGCCGGGCCGCGGGGTCCGCCGCACCGCCCTGCAGGCGGCGCTGCGCGAGCGGGCGGCGCAGGCCGGGATCGGCTGGGTGGCCGGGCGCGTCGCCGGGTTGCGGCAGGACGCGCACGGCGTCGAAGCGGCGGGGGTACGCGCGCGCTGGCTGGTCGGCGCCGACGGCCTGCACTCGCGGGTACGCCGGGAGGCGGGCATCGCCTCGGCGGCCGGCACCCCGGCGCGTTTCGGGCAGCGCCGGCACTATCCGGTCGCGCCCTGGTCGGACCTGGTCGAGGTGTGGTGGTCGGCGCACGCCGAGGCCTACGTCACCCCGGTCGCGCCCGACCTGGTCGGGGTCGCCATCCTGCACCGCCGGTCCGGGCTGGGCTACGAGACGCTGCTCGACGGGTTCCCCGAGCTGAAGGCCCGGCTCGGCGGCGCGGCGCCGGACGGGCCGGTGCGCGGCGCGGGGCCGCTGCGCCGCACGGTCGCGGCGCGGGTCCAGGGTCGGGTGCTGCTGGTCGGCGACGCCGCCGGCTACGAGGACGCGCTCACCGGCGAGGGGGTGAGCCTGGCCCTGACCCAGGCCGAGGCGGCGGTGTCCGCGCTGAGCAGCGGCGACCTGGCCGGTTATGAGGCGCAGTGGCGGCGGCGCACCCGCACCTACCGCCTGCTCACCCGCGGACTGGTGCTGCTGACCGCGGCCCGGCCGGTGCGCGGCGCGGTGGTGCCGATCTGCGTCGCGGTCCCGCCGCTGTTCCGCGGCGCGGTCAACGTGCTGGCCGGATAGGGCGTTACATCACTGTGTCGGAGCCGTGGGTCGGGCGGGGCGCTCGGATACGGTGTGGGACATGTTGAGCGGCTTCAAGAATTTCATCATGCGTGGCAACGTCGTCGACCTGGCGGTCGGTGTGGTCATCGGCGCGGCGTTCACCGGTCTGGTCACCAGTTTCACCGCCTCGTTCCTGACCCCCGTGATCGACTTCATCGGGGCACCGGGTAAGGCCGACGGCCTCACGGTGAAGCTGGGTGAGGGCCGACTCGACTTCGGTGGCTTCCTGAGCGCGGTGATCACCTTCCTGATGACTGCCGCGGTGCTCTACTTCCTGGTCGTGCTGCCGATGAACAAGCTGGCCGAGCGGCGGAACAAGGGCAAGGAGCCCGAGCCCGCGCCGATCACCGAGGACATCCGGCTGCTCACCGAGATCCGTGACGCGCTGGTCGCCGGCCGGGTGCCCGCGCAGGCCGTCCGCCACGAGACCGACCACCCCGCCGACCGCTGAGCCCGCGCGGCGGGCGGCCGCACGCCGTCCGCCGCCACTGCTCGCCCGCGGCTAGCGCGGCCCGGAGACGAGCGAGATCGCGAGCACGTCGGGGGTGTCGCCGTCCTTGAACGGCGGCGGCCGCAGCAGGACGTACCCCGTCGGATGCCGCACCACCAGGCCGCTGACGTTCTCCTCCCGCGCGTCGGCGGGCAGTGGCTCGGACCAGAGGGCATTGCCGGTCGCGGGGTCGATCGCGGCGAAACGCTGCTGGGCGACGGCATAGCAGAGCCTGCCGTCCTGCGACGCGGCCACGCGTCCGCCGCGGGCGGGGATGTTCCACCGCTCCACGCCGGTGTCGGTGCGGAAGCCGTAGATGCGGTCGGCGGCCATCACCACCGTGTCGCCGATCAGGTCCACCCCGGCCACCGGCTTGTCCCAGGGCTTCTCCCACCTGACCAAGCCGTCGGACAGCCGGATGACCCGCAGCACGCCGCCCTCGCGCAGCAGCAGGTGGCTGGGGCCCAGCCGGGCCTCCACGGCCTCCCAGGCGTCCTCGGGCGGGCCGCCGCCGGGCCCGCCCAGACCGCCAGGCCCGCCGGGGCCACCCCGACCGGCGTCCGCTGGCGGGGGCAGGAGCTTGTACGTCACCTGCCACTTCTGGTCCCCGGTAGCGGCCTCGCGCAGCGTGATCCACACCGTGCTGTTGCGCTCCTGCCGGGTGACCAGCCAGGACATGTCGGCCACCAGCGGTGACTCCGTCACGTCCTTGCGCCACACCGGCGCGCCGACCCGGTTGAACGCACGCACGGACGCGGGCAGCCCCACGAAGGCCCGGTCGGTGGCGAGGGCGACCTCGCCGACCGTCCCGCCCGCGTCGATGGCGGTGAAGTCCAGGTCGCCGGTCTCGTTCTCCACCCGCCACAGCCGGCTGTCCGTGCTGACCAGCACGGCCGGCCCCCAGTCGCGCACGGTGACCGGCTCGGCGTTGATCAGCACGCTCCAGGCCTGGTTCTGGCCCGGGCCGAGCGGGTCGGTGGCGAACACCCGCGGCCCGTCGGTGCCGATCAACCGCCCGCCCTCGGCCACCACCAGGTGGAACGGGCCCGGAACGGTCCGCGAGTTGGTCTGCCAGCGCAGGGTCCCCGGCCGCAGCGGCCCGGTCGGCTGCGGCGAGCCGCTCGGCCCGCCGCTGGCCGGGGTCGACCCGTCCGGTGCGCCGGCGTCCGCGCCGCCACGGGTGACCGCCCATGCGCCGCCCGCGGCCAGCCCGAGCGCGCCCAGCACGGCGCCCACCAGGACCGGCCGCCGCTGCCACAGCTTCGGGGTGCCCCAGGTCGGCGCGGTCGGCACCTCCACCTGCGGCTCGCCGCCGGGCAGCGCGATCAGCGGCTGGAACCAGCCGGGCGCGGGGGTCGACACACCCGTGCCGATGAGGATCCGGGACAGCTCCTTGGCGGTCGGGCGGTCCTGCGGGCGCAGGCTGATGCAGCGCACCACGAACGGCCGCAGCTGGATCGGCAGCGCGGCCAGGTCGAACCGGCCCTGGGTCACCTGGTTGATCTGCTCGAACATGCTGCCGCCGTTGATCAGGGTGCGGCCGGTGGCGGCGAAGTACAGGGTGGCGCCCAGGGAGAAGATGTCGCCGGGCGATCCGGCGTCCTCGCCCTGGATGCGCTCGGGAGCCATGTATGACGGGGTGCCGACGTTGACGCCGGTGGTCATGCGCTCGGCGTCGGAGGACAGCGCGATGCCGAAGTCGATGATGTGCGGGCCGGTGTCGTCGAGCAGGATGTTGGCCGGCTTGAGGTCGCGGTGCACCAGCCCGGCCCGGTGGATGGAGGCCAGCGCCTCGGCCAGACCGGTGGCGAGGGTGAGCACGGCGGTGATCGACAGCGGGCCGCTGGAGCGCACCCGCTGCTCCACGCTGGGGCCCTCGATGTAGGTGGTGGCCAGCCACGGCGATTCGGCGTCGGTGTCGGCGTCCACGACCGCGGCGGTGAACAGCGGGTTCACCAGGCGCGCCGCGGCCACCTCGCGGCTGAACCGGCGGCGGAACATCGGGTCGGCGGCGAGCTCCGGGCGGATCACCTTGATCGCGACGTATCTTCCGGCCGGCGACTGTCCCAGGTAGACGCGCCCCATGCCGCCACCGCCGAGAACGCCGACCAGCCGGTACGTTGCTACGGAGTGCGGGTCGGTGGTTCCCAGCGGCCTCATACGACACCCTCAGTCGGCTTTCAGTTGCGCTCCCGCGCCGCATACTATCCCCGTCGATCCCCGGCGGCCGGTTCGACACCACATACAACAGTCGTGATTGGATGTGCCGTCTGGGAGCGCTTCGGCAGTCATCATGCACTGCCGTCCGGTTGGCCGCTTAATCAGGGTAGCGAGTCCCATGGATTGGTACCCCTGTTCGAACCGGGTGTAGAATCCCTGCTCATGGCACACGCGCACCAGCCGTCGATGTTCGATCTTGACGAGCGGGCCACCCTGGGACCGCTGGCCGGGGTGGTGAACAGGCATCCGCTCACCCGCGGAGCCTGGGTCGACCACGTGCCCGGCTGGGTGCACGGCTCCGAGCAGATCCTGGACGTGCTCCTGGAGCAGGTCGACTGGCGGGCCGAGCGCCGGGAGATGTACGAGCGCGAGGTCGACGTGCCCCGCCTGCTGCGCTGGTACGGCCCCGACGAGGCGCTGCCGCACCCGGTGCTCGACCAGGCCCGCACCGCGCTGTCGGATTTCTACGCCGCGGAGCTGGGCGAGCCGTTCGTGTCCGCGGGCATGTGCCTGTACCGCGACGGCCGCGACAGCGTGGCCTGGCACGGCGACACCATCGGCCGCGGCAGGCACACCGACACCATGGTCGCCATCGTGTCGTTCGGCGAGCCCCGGCCGCTGCTGCTGCGCCCGCGCGGCGGTGGCGAGCCGAGCGTCCGGTTCCCGCTCGGCCACGGCGACCTGGTCGTGATGGGCGGCTCCTGCCAGCGCACCTGGGAGCACTGCATCCCGAAGACGTCCCGCCACGTCGGGCCGCGGGTGAGCGTCCAGTTCCGGCCGGTCAACGTGGCCTGAGCCGCTCGGCGGTCAGCCCTGCGTGCCCAGGCCGAGGCGTTCGCGGAGTTTGCCGCGGCGGTCCTCCAGCACGGCGACCAGCGCCTCCTGCTCCTCGGCGCTGCTGATCAGCAGGGTGGTGTCGCCGGGGTCGCCGGGCCCGTCCTCGCGGTTGCCGACCTCCTGCCGGATCTGCTCGGCCTGGCCGCGCAACTCGGCGATCATCGCGTCGACCTGCTCCAGCTCACGCTGCATCGCATGTTCGTCCGTCATGGGTACATTGTCGGCTTCGCGACGGTCGGCCGGTAGGCGTTCCGCCGACCGGGGTGGCGAAGGCCGGCGGCGGGGGAAGAGGGGTGGGGTTCCCGCCGCCGCCGGCGGTCTACTCCTTGCTGGCGCCCTCGGCCGCGCCGCGGACGAAGTGGCGCTGGAACAGCAGGAAGATGACGGCGACCGGGATGGTCGCGAGCAGGGCGGCGCCGAGCTTGAGCGGGTACTGGCTGCCCGCGCCCAGCGATCCGCTGACCAGGTCGGCGACGCCGCGCGGCAGCGTGAACAGCTCGGGGCTCTGCACCGCGACCAGGGTGTGCGGGAACTCGTTCCACGAGCCCTGGAACGACAGGATGGTCAGCGTGATCAACGCCGGGCGGGCCATCGGCAGCACCACCGACCAGAAGGTGCGGAACACGCCTGCCCCGTCGATGCGGGCCGCCTCCTCGACGCTGACCGGGACCGAGACGAAGAACTGCCGCATGATGAACACGCCCGCCGCGTCCACGATCACCGGCAGGATCAGCGCGGTGTAGCTGTTGTAGATGCCGAGCTGGTTGAGCACCAGGAACTTCGGGATCAGCAGCACGACGCCGGGCACCGCCATGACCGCGATGACCGCGCCGGTGACCGCGGCGCGGCCGCGGAAGTGCAGCCGGGCCAGGGCGTAGCCGGCCAGCGAGTCCAGGAACACCCGGCCGGCGGTGACGACGGTGGTGACGACCAGCGAGTTCGCCACCCAGCGGGGGAAGCCGGTGCCCTCGAAGATCCGCGTGAACGCGGCGGTCGTCACCGGGTCCGGCAGCGGGGCCAGCGGGCTGGCCGCCGCGTCCGGCTCGGACTTGAACGCGTTGGCCAGCTGGATCACGAACGGGTAGAGGAACACCAGCGCGAAGAAGACCAGCACCGCGTACCCGACGAAGTGGCTGGCCAGCGTGCGGCCGCCGTCGCGGCGGGCGGGGGAGCGGGGTCGGTCGGCCGCCACGGACATGATCAGGACCTCCGTGTCCGGGTCGGGAGCAGGCGCGCGCGGGTGCGCGGCACGCGGTCGCGGTCGCGCATGACCCAGCGCTGCACCAGCGTCAGCACCACGATGAGCAGGAACAGCACGAACGAGATCGCCGCGCCGCTGCCGTACTCGAAGTCCTTGAACGCGGTGCGGTAGGACAGGTACGCGGGGGTCAGCGTGGTCTTGGCGGGGTTGCCCTGGCTCATCACGTAGATCTGGTCGAACACCTGCCAGGTGCTGATGAGGCCGAGCGTGATGACGAGGAACAACGTCGGCTTGAGCAGCGGCAGGGTCACGTAGCGCAGCCGCTGCCAGGGTCCGGCCCCGTCGATCAGGCTGGCCTCCTCCAGCTGCACCGGCACGTCCTGCAGCGCGGCGAGGAACATCAGCATGAAGGTGCCGCTGGTCGTCCAGACCACGAGGATGATGATGGTGCTCATGGCCACGCTGGGCCCGGCCAGCCATTCCCACCAGGACAGGCCCAGCGGCCCGCCGTCGGTCAGCGCCGCGGGCGGGTGGGCGAGGTCGACCAGGCCGAGTCCGGACAGGCTCAGGTGCAGCAGCCCGCGCGGGTCGGAGAACCACTGCGGGCCGTCGAGGCCGAACACGCTCAGCAGCGAGTTGACCGCGCCGGTGTTGGCGAACAGGAACAGGAACATGACGCTGATCGCCACGGAGCTCGTCACCGACGGGAAGTAGAACGCGGTGCGGAAGAACGACTTGCCGCGCAGCACCCGCCGGTTGACGACCAGCGCCAGGCCCAGCGCGAGGACCGTCTGCGCGGGCACGACCAGCAGCACGTAGTACGCGTTGTTGCGGATGCTGGTCATGAAGTTCTCGCGGGCCAGCCCGTCCTGCGTGAACAGGCGGGTGTAGTTGTCCGCGCCCACGAACGGCACGTCGGCGCGGAAGGGGCTGCCCTGGCCGTTCCAGCCGCTGAGGCTGACCCACAGCGCCATCAGGATGGGCAGCAGCAGGAACAAGCCGAGGATCACCACCACCGGGGCGACGAACAGCCAGCCCGCCACCGCCTCGTTGCCGCGGATGCCGCCGCGGCGCCTGCTGCCGAACACGAGTCACCTGCCTTCTGCGAAGTCGGGGTGCGCGGCCGCGGTCGCGGCCGCGCACCCTCCACCGGTCGGGATCAGCTGCCGAGCGCGGCGGCGACGTTCTTCTGCACCCGCTCCAGGACCGCCTTTGGGTCACCGGTGGCGAGCTTCTGCAGTTGGGTGTCGAAATCGGACAGGACGCTGTCCATCTTCGGGGCGTTCACCGGGCCGTGGGCGTAGTCGGCGCCGGTCACGAACGGGCCGTCGGCCGGGAACTGCTGGGCGTAGCCGTCCTTGGCGGTCTTCAGCGACGGCATGACCCCGAACGCCTTGGCGTACGCGAGCTGCTGGTCGACGCTGGTCATCGCCTCGACGAACTTGATCGCCTGGTCCTTGAACTTGCTCTTGGCCGAGATGCCCCAGCAGTTGGTGAACGACAGGGTGCCCTTGCCCTTGGGGCCGGCGGGCAGCTCGTGCACCGTGTACTTGACGTTCGGGAAGTCGTTGGCCATGGCGCCCTTGATCCAGTTGCCCTCGATCGTCATGACGGCCTTGCCCTTGCCGAAGGCCTCGCCGCCCCAGCCCGCGTCGACCTGCTTGGGGAAGACGGCCAGGCCCTTCTTCTGCAGACCCTGGAAGTACGTCAGCGCCTGCAGGTTCTCCGGGCTGTCCGCGGTGGCCTGCTTGCCGTCGGTGCTGATCAGCCAGCCGCCGGCCTGCACCAGGAAGGCGCCGATCCGGTCGCGGGTGTCGCCGACGACCAGCGGGGTGAGGCCCTTGGCCTTGATCTTCTCGGCGGTGGCCTGCAGCTGCTCCCAGGTGGTGGGCAGGTCCGCGTCGGTCAGCCCGGCCTTGCTCCACAGGTCGGTGTTGACCTGCAGGGCGAGCGTCGAGAAGTCCTTCGGCGCGCAGTAGAACTTGCCGTCGAAGGTGAAGGTCTGCTTGAGGCTGTCGTAGAAGTCGCCCTTGTTGGCGAGCTTGTCGCCGTACGGCTCCAGCGCGCCGACGCTGGCGTAGTCGGCGAAGCGGGAGGCGTCGACGTAGAACACGTCGGGCGGGGAGTCGCCGGCGAAGGCCTGGCCGAGCTGCTGGCTCAGGTCCTGGGCGGGGGTGACGGTCGCCGTGTTGCCGGTGGCGGTGGCCCACGTGGCGGCGGCGTCGTTGACGGCCTTGGTCTCGGCGTCGCCGGAGGAGCCGATGAGCACCTGCAGGGCAGCCGGGCCGCTGCTCTGCTGGGTGGTGGCGCCGTCGTCGAAGCCGCTGCCGCAGGCGGAGGTGACCGCCAGCGCACCGGCCGCCGCGACCGCGATCGCGGTCCTGCGGATTCTGCTGTGGAACATCTTCTGTTATCTCCTGTTCAATCGGGGTGGGGACGGACAGGGTGCGGGGTGTGGTCAGGCGGTGCGGCGGGGCACCAGGGCCGGGGCGAGCAGGATCTGCCCGTCTCCCGGTGGGCGGCTGCCGGGCGCGTCGAGCTGCGCGGCCAGCAGGCGTAGGCAGTGTGTGGCCGCCTCGCCGAGCGGCTGGGCGATGCTGGTCAGGCCGACGGCCTGCGCGACGGGGGTGTCGTCGAAGCCGATGACGGCGACCCGGCCGGGGGCGGGCGTGCCGGGCGCGGCCGGGTCGGCGCCGCCGGTGGCGTGCAGCGCGCCGAGGGCGAGGGAGTCGCTGCAGCACACCATCGCGGTGACCGGTTCGTCGCGGCTGAGCAGGTCACGTGCGGCGGCCACGCCCTCGGCGACCCCGTCGGGGGTGACGGCGTCGAGGCCGTGCGGGTCGACGCCCGCCTCGGCCAGGGCGGCGGCCCAGCCGGAGCGGCGGTCGTCGCCGACGCCGGAGCCGGCCGGCCAGCCGATGAAACCGATCCGGCGGTGCCCGGCGCGCAGCAGGTGCCTGGTCGCCTCGGCGGTGCCGGCGGCGCCGTCCACGTCGACCCAGGGGTGGCTGCCCGGGGCGTCCCAGGGGCGGCCGAACGTCACGAACGGCACGCCGCGCTCGGTGAGCCAGCTGGTGCGGGTGTCGGCATGGTGCGTGCTGGTCAGCACGAACGCATCGATGTCGTACGCGCTGAGCATGTCCTCGTAGGTGGCGATCTCCGCGTTGTCGTCGGCCGCGGTGTAGAGCAGCACGCGGTAGCGGGCGGGGGCGGCGGCGTCGGCGAGTCCGTGCAGGAAGCGGTCCAGGATCGAGCCGTTGATGCCGTCCTGCGCGGGCTCGATGCGGGCCGCGATCAGCCGGGAGCGGCCGGTGCGCATCTGCCGGGCGGCCTGGTTGGCGCGGTAGCCCAGGGCGTCGATGGCGTCCTGCACGCGCTGCCGCGTCGCCGGCCGCACCATGTGCGGTGAATTGAGCACATTGGACACGGTCTGCACGGATACCTGGGCATGACGAGCAACTGTGGTAATTGTCACCCTGTCCGCCATTATCTCCGCCTTTGCCCTCTTGATCGTTCCAAAAAGGATGCCGCATAATTTGAACGTTCAACTGCCGGAAGCATGATCACTTTGCATCCCAGCGACCCGCCTGTCAAGAGACGGTTCGGCATCAAGGAGTTACCCCTTGCTCAACCAGCCCAACCCTTCCGCAGCCCGTCCCCTGCAACCCCTGCTGCACGACCTGGTCAGCACCGTTTTCGCCCCGGCCAGCGCGTTGAGCGGCGCCGACGGGCAGATCCGGGAGGCCGGGGTGCAGGGCCTGTTCTACGCCGACAGCCGGGTGCTGTCCCGGGCGCACCTGTTCGTCGACGGGCGCGAGCCGGAACCGGTCGCGTTCGCGCCCGCCGGGCCGGGCGCGACGCGGTTCACCGCGCTCGTGCGGTGGCTGGGCGATCCCGGCCCCGACCCGACCGTGCGCATCGATCGCCTGCGGACCGCCGGACCATCCGAGATGGAGGAATGCCTCACCGTCACCTCGACCGCCGCGGTCCCCGTGACGTTCACCCTCACCATCGGGCTTAGCTGCGACTTCGCGCCGATCGAGGAGGTGAAGTCCGGCGGCGGACGCCCCGACCACACCGCGAGCGGGCACGACGGCGCGCTGCGGTGGCGCGACGGCGAGACCGAGGTCCGCGTCACCGCTCCCGGCGCCGAGCTGATCGACGGCACCGCCGCGGGCCTGCGCTGGCAGGTCGCCCTCGGCCCGCGCGAGCAGGTCACCCACCGCTGGCAGGCCGAGGTCCGCGACCCGCGCTCGATCGTGACCACGCCCCGCCACGCCACGGACTGGGCCCGCCCGCAGGTCACCGCCGCCGACCACCGGATCACCCGGCTGCTCGACCAGTCACTGGACGACCTGCAGACCCTGCGCCTGGCCGAGACCGGGCAGCCGGACGACACGTTCCTGGCGGCAGGGGTGCCGTGGTTCCTCACCCTGTTCGGGCGGGACAGCATCTGGGCGGCCCGGATGATGCTGCCGCTGGGCACCGGACTGGCCGCCGGCACGCTGCGCGCGCTGGCCCGCCGCCAGGGCCGCGCGCTGGACCCCGCCACCTGCGAGGAACCCGGCAAGATCATGCACGAGCTGCGCCGCCGCCCGTTCCACTTCAGCGGCGCCGTCGGCGAGCTGGACCTGCCCGACGTCTACTTCGGCACCGTCGACGCGACCCTGCTGTGGATCAGCCTGCTGCACGACGCGTGGCGCTGGGGCATGCCCGACGACCAGGTCGCCGAGCTGCTGCCGCACCTGGAAGCCGCGCTCGGCTGGCTGGACAAGCACGCCGACCCCGACGGCGACGGTTTCGTCGAGTACGTCGACACCCACGGCCACGGGCTGGCCAACCAGGGCTGGAAGGACTCCGGCGACGCGGTGCGCTTCCGGGACGGCCGCCAGGCCGACGCGCCGATCGCGCTGGTCGAGGTGCAGGGCTACGCCTACCAGGCGGCCGTGCACGGCGCGGCCCTGCTCGACGCGTACGGCCTGGCCGGCGCCGAGCGCTGGCGCGACCACGCGGGCCGGCTGGCCGAGCGGTTCCGGGCGGCGTACTGGGTCGACGGGCCGCACGGCGCGTTTCCCGCCCTCGCGCTCGACCGGTACAAGCGGCCCGTCGACTCGCTGACCAGCAACATCGGTCACCTGCTGGGCACCGGCATCCTGTCCGAAGCGGAGTCCGCGGCGGTGGCCGCGCTGCTGGCCGCGCCGGGCAACGCCGACGCGTTCGGGCTGCGCACCATGTCCGCCGACGAGCACGGGTACAGCCCGCTGTCCTACCACTGCGGCACGGTGTGGGCGCACGACACGGCCATCGCGATCAGCGGCCTGGCCGCCGACGGCCACGCCGAGGTCGCGGCGCAACTGGCCGAGGGCCTGCTGGCCGCCGCCGAGGCGTTCGACTATCGGCTGCCGGAACTGCACTCCGGCGACGCCCGCAGCACGTCGCGCCGGCCCGTGCCGTACCCGGCCGCCTGCCGGCCGCAGGCGTGGTCGGCGACCGCGGTGGTCGCGGTGCTGCACGCGATGCTCGGCGTACGCCCGGACGTGCCGGCCGGCCGGGTCAGCGTACGGCCGCTGGCGGGCGCGCCCCTGGGCGCCGTCACCGCCCGCGGCCTGCGGATCGGCGGCAAGCCGGTCACCGTGGTGGTCGACGGCACGGGCCGGCCGACCGTCACCGGACTGCCGACCGGCCTGACCCTGGACTGAACGGGGTTTCGCACGGTGCCGGCATGAGGAACCGGGCGGCGTCGTCGAGCTCTGCCGGGTGCCACCGGCAGCAGCCGCACGACGCCGCCCGGCGGCCGCGGTCACGTCAGCTCGGCTCGGGCTTCCGGCTCGGGTTGTTCAACCAGTCGGTCGCCACCATGACGCGGGCGGGATCCCCCGGGTGGACCCGCACGGGCACCACCAGGCCAGGCCGGATGCGGTCCCAGCGCGTGCGGTGGTACGGCTGCCGCGCGGTCGCCGTGTACGGTGCGCGGCCCGGCACCTCGATCGTCATGGTCATGCGGAAGTGGCGCACGTCGTTGCTCTCCCACTGGGCCGTGGGCTTAACCTCGGTGACCAGGCCGCGACCGTCCACCCCGTGTTCGAGGATCGCGTTGCGCCGGTCCCGCCACCGGTTGACGAGAAAGAACACGACCAGGAGGAGCGTGCCGACGGCGGCGAAGATGGGACCCGCCCACCACGGCGCTTCGTCGCGATCGAACACGACCGCCACGACGAGCCCGATGCCGATGAACATCAGGCAGAACAGGTACTGGCCGAGCCGGCGAAGCATCCGCAGCATGCATTCACTGTGACGAGTGTCGCCCGGTCAGGCCATCGGCCTCCCGTCTCATGTGCGGACTCGACTCTTGTCCCGCCAGGTCGGGCCGTGCGAGGTGACCGCGATCGGCGCGGTGAGCACCTCGCCGACGTCGGCGGGTCCGGTGTAGACCGGGGTGGCGGCGGTCAGCGTCTGGGTGAGCTTCTCCTGGTACGCCAGATCCCCGCGCTCGCCGGGCACGATCCGGTCCAGCCGCTCGTACGACAGGCACATCTTCAGCTCGTGGCGTTCGGCGACGTCGGTGTGGGTGACGGCGAGCGCGTCGACGCCGCCGCACACCTCGACGGCGTAGCGGTGGGCGACGGCGTCGAAGTGCCCGGCCCGCCACGCGCCCTGCCATCGGCCGTGCGCGTTGTGCCGCTCCGGCAGGGCCGCGGTGAGCCGCGGATCCTCGGTGACCAGCGGTCCGGCGCCGTGGCGTGTCGTGTAGGTGCGCACCACGCCCAGGCGCAGGGCGGCACCGTCGCCGGTCTCGGCCAGCAGCGTCTCGGCGTTGTCGAACGTGGTCGTCGACCAGGTCGTGTACGGGTGGAAGCCGCGCCACTCGTCCAGCAGGACACCCTGGGCGCCCTCGAACACGCACGGGCCGCGCAGCGCCTGCCGGGACGAGGAGACCAGCCGGATCGCGGTCCCGAACCACCGGAACGCCTCGGCCACGGCGGCGACGGGTGGCGCGTCGAGCGGACCGAGTTCGGCGGTGAGCGCGTCCCGGACCGCGTACAGCTTGCGCGCGAGCGTCGCCGGGGACGCGGTGTCACCGGCGCGGACGGCGAGGTCGGGGTGGGTGAGCGCGAAGGCGGCCGTCTCGCCGACGCCCATGCCGCAGGACCCGTGCCGGTCGTCACCGCGGGCGGTTTCCCGGGCTCGGTTGGCGGCCCGGTGCCACGGTGTCGTCAGCAGCGCCCGACGGTCGACGGTGAGCAGCTCGAACGGCGCCGCCACGCCCAGTTCGACCAGGTGGGCGGCTTCGGCGGCGAGCGCCAGCGGGTCGACCATCATGAACCGGGACAGGTGGGTGCGGACCCCGTGCAGGGTGCCGGAGCCGAACTGGGCGAACGTGTGGTGACGCCCGTCGGGCGTCACCACGTTGTGGGCGGCCTGCGCGCCCCCGTTGAACCGGATCACGGTGGTGACCGGGCGGGTCGCGCAGAGCCAGTCCACGATCGTGCCCTTGCCGGCGTCGCCGTAACCGAGGTCGACGACGATGACATGGCGGGGTTCGGTCACAGCCGGGTCACCGGGGTGGCCCGGCCGCCGCCGAAACCGGCCGGCAGCGCCGAGCGCACCAGCGCGCCGCGGGTGGTGCCGAGCGGGGCGAGCGCCTTGCCGACGGTCGGGCCGGCGGCCGACCCGGCCTCGGCGAGGTCGACCAGCCCGGAGTCCAGGTCGGTGGCATCCTCGCCGAGCCCGACGGTGAGCGCGATGGTCTCGCAGACGGCGTCGAGGTCGTCGAGTTCGATGACGTGCTGGCCGAGCAGCTTGCGCCAGTGTCCGAGGATCTCGGCGTCGCCGGTGTAGCTGGCCTGCGCCGGCATGATGAAGTACACGTCGTAGCTGCGCTGCAGCTCGGCGACGATCGCCGCGGTGCTGATCGGTTCGGTGATCGTGTCGCCGATGACGCGGCGCACCTCGTCGGGCTTGACCTTCTGGTACGCCATCTCGTCGCCGATGATGAACAGGTAGCCGCGCCGGCCCCGCGCGACGGCGTCGAGCGCGGTGTGCCGGGCCATGAAGTACATGGCGAGCTCGTAGGACTCGGTGCGCTGCCCGCCGCCGCCGCCTTCGAGAAGGATCCGGCCGAGGTCGTCGTCCGTGCGGTTGTCGGACTCGAACTGCCCGATCTGCAGCGGCGCGCGGTCGCAGGTGGCGTCACCGATCGCGCCGAAGAGGATCTGCGGGTCGGTGCAGTAGCCCTTGCGGATCAGCAGGCCGAACAGTTCCGGCAGCTTGGTCTGCAGCACGCGGGGCACCGCGCCCATCGACCCGGTGACGTCGAAGAGGATCGCGATCGGCGTCGACCGCGGGTGCTGGTCGCTGTCGCGGCTCTCCCGCACCGTGACGCCGTGCGGGTTGAGGGCGTCGTGCACGGTGCGCGCGCCGGAGTCGCTGTAGGCGAAGGCGCTGGCGCCGGTCGCCGCGCGGTAGCCGGCCGCGGCGGCGTAGACGTCGGTGGACCATCGTCCGCTTCCCATGATCTGCTCCTTAGAGGGTGAAGGGCCGGAAGGTGCGGGGCCCGTAGAGGGCTTCGAGCAGCTCGTCGAGTTCGGCGAGCAGCCGCCACGCGTCGTGCGGGCGGGCGTTCGGGTGGGGCAGGGTGCAGCCGTGGGCGAACCGGGCCAGCGCCGGCGGTGTCCGGTCGCCCATCAGCCAGGTCATGCACCGGGTGGCGAGGTGGATGTCGGTCGCCTCGCTTGCCGGGCGCCTGCCGGCGACCTCCGGCGGGTAGAGGTCGCGGTACTCCGTGACGATCGCCGGGACGGTCCGGTCCGGCTCGGTCACGCTGTAGCACCAGTCGACGAGCACGAGGCCGTGCTCGTCCGGGTGGATCAGCACGTGATCGGGGACGACGGCCCCGTGCACGACCCCGGCACGGTGGGCGTACCCGACGGCGACGAGCAGCCGCCGCCACATCCAGGCCGCGTCGCGGGGGTCGACGCCGTCCGGGTAGGACCGCCTCACCCGCGCGAGGGTCACGAACCCGCCCTGGTGCGCGAGGATCGTGGCGGTGCGCTGCGCGCCGCTGTCGGGGTCGCGGTGCGTGAACGAGTCGATCAGCCTTGGGGCGTACGCGCCGTGGCGTGCCTCGCCGTGGCTGCGCAGCCGGGTCAGGGCGCGTGCCTCCCGGCGCATCAGGTCGCTGTCGGCGGGATGCCGGGGCAGCTTCAGCAGTGCGGCGCCGCCGTCGACCAGGTAGAGATCGGCGATGTCGCCCGCATACGCCGGCGACCCGATGCGGTAGCTGCCGCGACGCGTGGTCATGGTGGTGCCGCCGCGATGCGCGGCCCACAGATCCGCCAGCCGGGCGAAGGCGTGCGTCGCGGTCGCGGTCGAACCGGCCGGTGCGGCATCCGGGTGCAGGACCTTGGCAAGCGTGCGGTACGCGTGCCCGCTGTCGCCGCCGCCGAACAGGTCACCGGGGGAGCGCGCCGCCAGCACACGGGTGACCGCGTCGTCGAAGCCACTCATGCCCGCTCCTCGCTGCGCTCGCTCATGCCCGCTCCTCTGGGGTGGGCCGCAGCAGCGCCGGGTGCAGGATGCGGGCGTCGCCCGCCCGGAACAGCTTGGACCGGGGGCCGCCGCGCTCGCCGCCGCGCTCGGTGGTCGTGCCGGTGGCCTCGACGAAGCCGGGCACGGAGAGCACCTTGCGGTGGAAGTTGCCCGCGTGCGGCTCCTCGCCCCAGACCGCCGTGTAGACGCCGCGCAGCTGCGCGATCGTGAACTCCTCGTCGACGAACGCGGTCGCCAGCGGCGAGTATTCGAGCTTGGCGCGGGCGCGTTCGAGCCCGGCGGCCAGCACCGCGTCGTGGTCGAAGGCGAGACCGGTCGCGTCGTCGACCGGCACCCAGCGGGCCGCGGCGGCGTCGCCGCCGACGGTGGGATCGGGCAGCCGCGGCGCGAAGGCGAGGTAGGCCACCGACACCACCCGCATGCGCGGGTCGCGGCCGGGGTCGCCGAAAGTGGCGAGCTGTTCCAGGTGGACGCGGGGCAGGATGCCGGTCTCCTCGGCGAGTTCGCGCAGCGCGGCCTGGTCGAGCGTCTCCTCGCGGACGAAACCGCCGGGCAGCGCGAGGCGGCCGGCGTAGGGCTGCTCGCCGCGCTCGACCAGCAGCACGTGCAGCACGCCGTCGCGGATGGTGAGCGTGACGACGTCGACCGTGACCGCGACCGCCGGGTAGTCCCGCGGGTCGTAGCCGTCGAGGAACTCGCGCTCGGAGACCATGTCACGTCCTTCTCAATCAGAGATTAACTCAATCTGAGAATGACTGTAAAGCCGAGTTCGGCCACTGTCAACGGAACGCCGTTTCGCGGACGTCCGACGTCCCGTCCAAGATGGATCGGGCTGCGCGCGACCGGGCTCGACGCGGAGGAGGCGGTTTCTCGCCTGGCGACGTGAAGCCGGGAGCTACGCGGCGGGCGCCTGGCCGTCCAGGTAGGCGCTGATCGCCGTCGCCGTCGCCGCGGGCTGGTCGAGGTGCACGTCATGGCCCGCGTCGAGCACGGTGACCAGGGTGGTGTGCGGTCGCTGCGTCATCCGGGCCACCTCGGCGTCGGTCATGATGCCGCGCTCGCCCCGCACCACCAGCACCGGGCCGGTGAGGCTGTCCCAGGCCGGCCACGCGGGCGCGCCGACGAGCGTGGCGATCGAGTCCACCATGGCGTCCCGGGCGAACCGCGGCCACAGCCCGCCGTCCCGCTCGACCAGGCCCGCGGCCCAGCCCGCGCCGACCGGCCCGCCGCCGAAGAACTCCGCGGCCTGCTCCCGGGAGGCGAACGGCACCGGCCACGAGTCCAGCCAACCGCCGATCTCCGCGGGCAGCTCCGGCCCGTCGGCCTCCGGACCCGCCTCGATCATCACGAGTCCGCGCACCAGGTCCGGCCGCGCGGCGGCGGCCAGCATCGCGGTGTGCCCGCCCAGGGACTGCCCGACGAGCACCGCCGGCGCGAGCCCCAGCTCCTCGATCACGAACACGACGTCCTCGGCGTACGCCGCCCGCGACAGGTCCGCGGGCACCGGCTGGCCGGGCACGTGGGCGCGCTGGTCGACCGCCACGCACCGCAGCCCGGCCGGCAGGCAGCGCCGCAGCTCGGCGAACTCCCCGGCGTGGCCCGCCAGGCCGTGCAGCAGCACGATCGCGGGGCCGTCGCCGCCGGAGTCATGGCAGTCCACCCGGACCCCGTCGCGTACCACCTGCATGTGTGTGTCCCCCCGTCCCACGGTCCGCAACGGGCCTTCTCTGCCGCGCCGCGGTGATCCATACTGCCGCAGTGACCATGCCGCCCGACAACCTGCTCGAATTCCTCCGCAAGTGCGGGGTCGCCCTGTGCCTGGCCGGGGAGACGGCCAACCGCATCCCGGACGAGCTGGTCGCGATCGCGGACGCGTACGGCGTGGGCGATGTCGAGTTCCTGGTCGTGCCGACCGGCGTGTTCGTCCGGGCCGGCGCCGAGGGCGGCGGGGTCACCGTCGACTTCGCCAACGCCGACGGGCCGCCGCTGCGCCTGGACCAGGTGGACCGGCTCTACACACTGTTCGAGCAGGTCAAGGCCGATCCGATCCCGCCCGCCGAGGGCATCGCGCGGGTCCAGGACATCCTCGACGCCCCGCCGCGCTTCGGCGCGGTGATCACGGTGTTCGGCCACGGCGTGCTCACTGTCGGCATCGGTCTGCTGTTCGTCCGCGACGGCCGGGCGCTGCTCAGCCTGGCCCTGCTCGGGCTGCTGGTCGGCGTGCTGCGCCTGCTGGCCGAGCGGGTGCAGGTGCTGTCGCTGGCGCTGCCGGTGGCGGCGGCGATGCTGGTCACCGTGCTGGCCTACCGGTACAGCCCGGAACTGGGCGCGGACCCGGCCAGCCTGCTGATCCCGCCGCTGGCCACGTTCCTGCCCGGGGCGGCGCTGACGCTGGGCGCGCAGGAGATGGTCACCCGGTCCATCATCAGCGGCGCGAGCCGCCTGGTCTCCAGCGTGTACGTACTGCTCCTGCTCACCTTCGGCATCTACGCCGGGATGCAGATCGCCGGGCCCGCGCAGGCGATCGCCGCGAGCGAGCCGCCGCTGGGCGTGTGGGCGTCGTGGGTCGGCGTGCTCGTGTTCGGCGTCGGCATCTACCTCAACAGCTCCGCGCCGCCCCGCTCGCTGCCGTGGCTGCTGGCCACGCTCGTCCTGGCGTACGGCGGCCAGTACCTGGCCGGCCAGGTCGGCGGCGGTGTGTTCGCCGCGTTCGTCGGCGGGCTGCTGATCGTGCCGCTGGCCAACGCGGTGCAGCGGCTGCACGGCCCGCCCGCGCAGGTCGTCTTCCTGCCGTCGTTCTGGCTGCTGGTGCCCGGCGCGCTCAGCCTGGTCGGGGTGACCGGCCTGACCGGCCTCGTCGAACTCTCCGGCACCGGCCGCTCCAACCTGGTCACCGCGTTCCTCACCGTCGTCGCGGTATCCCTCGGCGTCCTCGTCGGCTCCAGCCTCCTCTCCAACGTCACCGCCACCTCCCGCCTCCTCACCTCCCGCTCCGCCTGACCCGCACCTGGGCCACCGCCGTGTGCGCGGCCGCGCCGACGAGCGACCCGTCCCTAATAGACGTTGGCCTATTACATCGACTGAAACGAGATCAAAGTCGATGTGATAGGCCAACGTCTATGAAAAAGCGGGCGGGCAGGCGGGCAGGCGGGCCGCGCTCGGCGGACCGGGTCTGGTCAGCTGCCGAGTTGGCCGACGTCGGTGATGGTGACGATCGCCTGGCCGTGCTCGTCGGAGGCGGCAAGGTCGACCTCGGCGCTGATGCCCCAGTCGTGGTGCCCGTCGGGGTCGTCCAGGATCTGGCGCACCTTCCACACGTCCTTGCCCTGCTCGATGATGATCCGCGCCGGCCCGCGGGCGTCCGGCCCGATGCCGATCTCGTCGTACAGCTCGAAGTACGGCTCCAGCGCCTCGCGCCACGCCGCGCTGTCCCAGCCGTCCGCGGCGTCCAGCTCGCCGAGCGCCTCCCAGCGCCGGCGGGCGGCCAGCTCGACCCGGCGGAACAGGGCGTTGCGCACCTGCACCCGGAACGCGCGCACGTTGCGGGTGACCGCGGGCGGGGCCGCCTCGACCGGGGCGTCACCGGGGTTGCTCAGCTGCTCCCACTCGTCGAGCAGGCTGGAGTCGACCTGGCGGACCAGCTCGCCGAGCCACTCGATGACGTCGTGCAGCTCCTCGGTCTTGCTGTCCTCGGGCACGGTCTGGCGCAGCGTGCGGTACGCGTCGGCGAGGTAGCGCAGCACCAGGCCCTCGGAGCGGGTCAGGCCGTAGAAGCTGATGTACTCCGTGAAGGTCATGCCCTGCTCGAACATGTCCCGGACCACGGACTTCGGGGACAGCCGCTGGTCGTCGACCCACGGGTGGCCCTTGCGGTAGGACTCGAAGGCGACCTCCAGCAGCTCCTCCATGGGCTTGGGCCAGGTCACGCCTTCGAGCAGCGCCATGCGCTCCTCGTACTCGATGCCGTCGGCCTTCATCTGCGCGACGGCCTCGCCCTTGGCGCGGTCCTGCTGCGCGTAGAGGATCTGCCGCGGGTCCTCCAGCACCGCCTCGATGATCGACACGACGTCCAGGGCGTAGCCGGGCGCCTGCACGTCGAGCAGCTCGATCGCGGCCACCGCGAACGGCGACAGCGGCTGGTTGAGCGCGAAGCCGAGCTGCAGCACGTCGGTGACCCGGATGCGCCCGTCGTCGCCCTGCTCCACGATGCCCGCGGTGCGCAGCGCCCGGTAGATCATGATGGCGCGGCGGATGTGCCTGCGGCGCGCGGTCGGCGTCTCGTGGTTGTCGGTGAGCAGGTGGCGCATGTTGGCGAAGGCGTTGCCGCCGCGCTCGATCACGTTGAGCACCATGGCGTGGCTGACGTTGAAGCTGGAGGTCAGCGGCTCGGGCTCGGCGGAGACCAGGCGTTCGAAGGTGGGCTGTGCCCAGCCGACGAAGCCCTCCGGCGGCTTCTTGCGCACCAGCTTCTTCAGCTTCTTCGGGTCGCCCGCGGCCTTCGCGGCGGCCTTCTCGTTCTCGACCACGTGCTCGGGCGCCTGCACGATGACCGTGCCGAGGGTGTCGTATCCGGCCCGCCCCGCCCGTCCCGCGATCTGGTGGAACTCACGTGCCTTGAGCAGCCGCATGCGCTGCCCGTCGAACTTGTTCAGGCCGGTGAACAGCACGGTGCGGATGGGCAGGTTGATGCCCACGCCCAGGGTGTCCGTGCCGCAGATGACCTTCAGCAGCCCGGCCTGGGCCAGCTGCTCGACCAGGCGGCGGTACTTGGGCAGCATGCCCGCGTGGTGCACGCCGATGCCGTGGCGCACCAGCCGCGACAGCGTCTTGCCGAAGCCCGCGGTGAACCGGAAGGTGCCGATCAGCTCGGCGATGGCGTCCTTCTCCGCGCGCGTGCACATGTTGATGCTCATCAGCGCGCTGGCCTGCTCCAGGGCCGCGGCCTGGGTGAAGTGCACGATGTAGACCGGGGCCTGCTTGGTGGACAGCAGCTCCTCGATGGTCTCGTGCAGCGGCGTGGTGACGTACGAGTGGATCAGCGGGACGGGCCGCTCGCCGGAGCTGACCACGGCGGTGGGCCGCCCGGTGCGCCGGGACAGGTCGTCGACGAACCGGGTGACGTCGCCCAGCGTCGCCGACATGAGCACGAACTGCGCGTCGGGCAGCTCGATGATCGGCACCTGCCACGCCCAGCCCCGGTCGGGCTCGCTGTAGAAGTGGAACTCGTCCATGACGACCTGGCCGACGTCGGCGTCCGCGCCGTCGCGCAGGGCGAGGTTGGCCAGGATCTCCGCGGTGCAGCAGATGATCGGCGCGTCCGGGTTGACCGCGGCGTCGCCGGTCATCATGCCGACGTTGTCCGGGCCGAACGCGGCGCACAGCGCGAAGAACTTCTCGGAGACCAGTGCCTTGATCGGCGCGGTGTAGAAGGTGCGCCGGTTCTCGGCCAGGGCGGCGAAGTGCGCGCCGAGCGCGACCATGCTCTTGCCGGAGCCGGTCGGCGTGCTCAGGATCAGGTTCGCCCCGGAGACGATCTCGATCAGCGCGTCCTGCTGCGCCGGGTACAGCGAGATGCCCTGCTCGGCCACCCAGCCGGAGAAGGCGTCGAAGAGGGAGTCGGGATCGGTGTCGCGGGGGAGGTGATCAGTGAGCGTCATGGTCCGTAAATGGTCTCACGTCGCGAGCTCTGCCAGCGCCTCGCGTAGCCACGCCCGCTCCGCCCGGCTGGTGGCGCGCGCCACGGTGAGCATGCCCCGGCGGAACAGGTCGGCCTGCTCGTCGGCGCGCTGGGGCCGGTCTCCGGCGTAGAAGAAGCTCGCCGGGGCCTCCAGGAAGTCCAACCGCCGCCGCAACACGCGCGCCTGCGCGGCGGGGTCGCCGAGCCGGCCGAGGAAGGCCAGCAGCACGTTGAACCGGGTGCTGTCGGTGATGTCCAGTTCGCCGGGTTCGGCCAAGCGCCGCAGCAGTTCCGCGCGTCCGGGGCCGGTGAGTTCGAGGGTGTGCCGCTGGGCCGCGGCACTGCCCGCCTCGCGGCGGCGGACCAGCAGCCCGGCCTTCTCCAGCCGGGTGATCGCGGGGTAGAGGCTGCCGTCGCTGATCGGCCGGGCGTGCCCGGCGAGCTGGGCGATCCGGGTGCGCAGCTCGTATCCGTGCAGCGGCTGCTCGGCCAGGAAACCCAGGATGGCGAGTTCGATCACACCGCTCATTCTGCCTTGCCTCGTTTCGAGGTATCCACTACCTTCATGCCTCGAAACGAGGTACGCCGAGGAGGATGTCATGGAGATCGAGGGCGCATACGGGACCCGGCTGCACGTGACCGAGTTCGGCGGGACCGGGCCGGGCATCCTGCTGCTGCACGGGCTGACCGACCACGCGGGCACCTGGGCGTCGACGGCGTCGTGGCTGACCGCGTACGGCCGGGTCGTCGCCTACGACGCCCGCGGCCACGGCACGAGCGAGCGCCCCGACGGGCCGTACACCCGCGACGCCTACGTGGGCGACGCCGCGGCCGTGATCGAGCGGCTCGGCCTGGGCCCGGCGCTGGTGATCGGCCACTCCATGGGCGGGCTGACCGCCTGGCAGCTCGCCGGGCGACGCCCCGACCTGGTGCGCGGCATCGTCGTCGGCGACATGTCCCCGGTCACCCCTGTCGACGCCGTACGCGGCTGGCGGGACTGGCTGGCGAGCTGGCCCGTGCCGTTCGCCTCGCTCGACGAGGTGCGCGCCCACTTCGGAGCCGACCGTCCGGCGCTGGGCGAGGTCTTCGCCGAGGTGATGCGGCACGACCCGGACGGGTGGCGGCCGCGGGCGCACACCGAGCACGTCCTCGCGACGGTCGAGCACTGGGCCGCCCGGGACCACCGTCCGGAGCTGGCCCTGGTCACGTGCCCGGCGTTGGTCGTCGCGGGCGGCCGCAGCGACAACCCCGTGCCCGGCCAGCGCGAGGCCGCCGACCTGCTGCCGTACGCCACGTTCGCGCTGCTGCCCGAGTCCGGGCACGTCCTGCACCGCGAAGACCCCGCCGGCTGGCGGGCGGCGGTCGAGCCGTTCGCCGCCGTGCTTTGCGGCCGCGACGGTGGCCGGGCTCGGCTGACCTCGGGCGGCGGCTCCGCCTGACGGCCGCTCGGCCGACCCCGACCGAGCGCCCGCTACCCCGCCGTCGCGGTGGCGGGAGTGGACAGCGTGCGCCGCAGCGCCAGGGTGGCGGCGAGCGAGACCGCGCCGCACAGGGCGATCACGGTGGCGGGCGGCAGCGCCTCGCCGAGGGCGCCGCCCGCTGCCGCGCACAGGCCCTGCATCGTCATCGTGCCGGTCAGGGCCAGGCCGAACGCCTGGCCTCGGGACGCCTCCGGGACCGCGTCGAGAAACCTTCGGGCCAGACCCAGCTGGTACGCGACGCCGAAGCCGGACGCGGCCAGCAGCGCGGCGGCGGCCACGGGACCGGGGGACAGGGCGAAGCCGAGCAGCGGCGCGCCGAGCAGCAGCGCCAGCGGGGCGGCCAGCCGTTCCCGGCGGTCGGGGGTGAGCAGCCGCCCGACAACCAGGTTGCCCGCGAGCATGCCCGCCGCGACGGCGGTGAACAGCAGCCCGGCCGCGTCCGGCAGCCCGGCCTCGGCGGCGTACGGGACCAGCACGCCCTCCGCGCCGACCACCAGCGACGGCGGCAGCCACTGCGCCAGCAGCAGCGACCGGACCTCGGGCCGGGCCAGCAGGCTCCGGTTGACCCGCCAGGTGGCGGCCACGGCCCCGCCGCCCGAGCCGCCGCGGCGCGGGTGGTCGGCCAGCCGGAACCGGATCAGTGCGGCCGACAGCAGGCAGGTCGCCACGGTGATCCACATGGCGCCGGCGGCGTCGACGGCGGCGATCAGGACTCCGCCGACGGCGAAGCCGAGCACCTGGGTGCCGCCGGCGGACACGGCGAACGCGGCCCGGCCGAGCACGTAGTGGTCGCCGTCGAGCAGGTCGGGCAGCAGCGCGGTGCGGGCGGCGGAGGCGACGGCGCTGGGCACGCCGGTGACGAACACCAGCGCCAGCATGGCCGGGGCGGGCAGCACGCCGATCGCCAGCACCGCCCCGACGACGGCGCGCAGCAGGTCGTAGCCGACCATCACGGCGCGGGGCGGCCAGCGGTCGGCGTACGCGAGCAGCAGCGTGCCGCCGATCGCATAGGGCAGGAAGCCGGACACGTACGCCAGCGCGGACAGCAGCGCCGAGCCGGTTCCGGCGTAGACGAGCACGGACAGCGCGAGCATGCGTACTGTCTCGCCGACCAGGAACAGCGTGTAGCCGGTGAACAGCACCCGGAACTGGCGTACGGCGAAGACCTCGCGATAGGTGGCCCGCGCAGGCGCGGCGGTGACGGTCATGCCCGTCAGCATCGGGGTGCGCGCCCGGCCTGGCTAAGCTTTCGCGAGGAGGCGAAACATGCTGGCCATCGACGTGGGCCCGGTCGACGTGGCGCACACCCGCTACGCGATCTCGCCGCTGGGCGAGGCGATGCAGGCGCTGCGGGTGGCGGCCGGGGCGCAGGCGGCGGGGGTGCTCCGCCCGTGGGCAGACCGCATCGCACCGCGCTACCAGCGGCTGCGCCGCGAGGCGCCTGCGGTCGGGGCGCTGACCGCGCTGATGCGGCGCGGCGCCTACAACGCCGACTTCATCCACCCGCCGCCCGCCGGTCCGGGCGTCGACTTCGCCGCCGAGCTGGCCGCGGTACGTGCCACGCCGCTGCCCCGAGCCCGGCTGGAGCTGGCCCGCAACCTGGTCGGCCTGCGCCCGCCGAGCCGCCACGTGCGGCAGGTGCTCGACGCGCCGGACGTGGTCGGCCGGCTCGCCGACGCGATCGAGGCGGCCTGGCACGCGCTGGTCGAGCCCGACTGGGCGCGGCTGCGTACGGTGCTGGAGCGCGACCTGGTCCGCCGCGCCGGGCACCTGGCGATGTACGGGTGGGCCGCGGCGCTGTCGGATCTGGATCCACGGGTGAGCTGGCGTTCGGACGGGTTCGCCGGGACGATCGAGGTGCGGACCGGTTCGCGGACGGAGTGGGAGCGGCACCGCCTCGGCGGCCGGGGACTGCTGCTGATGCCCACCGTGTTCGGCTCGCTCATCACGTACGTGGAGCCGCCGTGGCCGTACGCGCTGGTGTATCCGGCCCGGGGGATCGCGGACCTGCTCGGGCCCCCGGCGGCCGAGGCTGGCGGACCGAGTCTGGGCAGGCTGGTCGGCCCGCACCGGGCTGACGTGCTGCGGGCTCTGGCCGTGCCCGCGACGACTACGCAGCTGGTGCGCCAGCTGGGCCTGAGCCTGGGCGCGGTGGGCGGGCACCTGGCCGTGTTGCGTGACACCGGCCTGGTCAGCCGCACCCGGACCGGCCGCGCGGTCCGCTACGAGCGCACCCCGCTGGGCGACGCCCTGTCCGGGACATGACAGAGCCGACCGCGGACACGCGGGTGGCGGGCCGGGTCGCGGCCCGCCACCCGGCCGGGGCTACCGCTTGGGCTGGTTGTGCTTCGGCTGGTTGCCCTTCTTGGACTTCATCGAGGTGGGCGAGTTGCCCGCCTGCTCCTTCTTCTGCGGCATCGTCGCGGTTGCCGCGGCATGTTGTTCATGCTCGGACTCGTCGTGGTTCATGGAATGCGCGTTCATGCCACCGGCCGCCTGGTGCTGCGCGGTGCCCGCGTGCGGGGCGTCCTCGTGACGGGCTTCGCGCGGGTCGCGGTCGGGTCGGTTGTTCTTCGCCATGCTGCCGTGCCTCCTCGGGCTGGGGCCTCAGCGCCCTGCTGACACCCACGGCCCACGCTAGAAGAGCGGCCGCGGTCCTTGCGGCAGAATGGACATACTAGGCATACCGGTCGGTAACGAAGGTCAGCCTGCGTCCCGCCCCAGGTAGGCGGCCAGTCGGTCGGCTTCGGTCGCACCCGCCGGGGCCGCTCGTTCCGGCCCGAACGGGCCGCCGTCGCGGGGCAGACCCTCCAAAAAGGACCGCCAGCTCGTGAGCACGCGAGCGGCCAGCTCAGGGGAGAGGTCGGTGCTCACGCCGAGGGCGCGGGCCAGGTCCCAGCCGTGCACGGTGAGCTCGTTGACGACGTGCTGCACGGTGACCGCGCCCGGCTGCGGCCCGATCGGCGTCGGCGCGACCTCGGTCAGGTAACCCGGTCGGCCGAACGCGGCCCGGGCCCGCGCCGCGTGCTCGCCGAACGCGGCCACCGGGTCGGGGTAGTCGGGCTCGTCCTCGGGCGGTGGCGCGCCCTCGGCCAGGGTCGCGTACCGGTCGCCGACGAACGCCAGGTGGCACAGCAGCCGCCGGACCGTCCAGCCCGCGCACGGTGTCGGGTCGTCCATGCGCCGCGCGGTGACCGTGCCCGCCAGCGCGCCGACCTCGGCGGTGATCGTGTCGTACGCGGCCAGCGGGTCGTCCAGCGTCAGATAACCGTCCATACCCCGATCCTGCCCATGCCCGGTGACATTCACGCCTGCGCGGGGCGCAGCGTGCCGGGGGCGGGCGCGCCCTGCCAGCGGGTGTCCTTCGCGGTGCCGTCGAGGGCGCACGTCCACAGCCTGCCGTCCGCGCCGACGGTCGCCGCCCAGGCCCGCCCGCGCGAGTCCACGGCGACCGCGGGCGCGCCGGTGAACAGCGCGCCGGACGGCGACCAGGCCGCCGCCTCACCGGGCCGGTGCGCGTCGGTCATGCCGACCCGGCCCGCGTCGTCGCGGCGCAGCAACTGCAGGCGGCCGTCGCGGAGCAGCCCGGCCACCGCGCCCGTGCCGCCGCCCGCGGGCACCGTGGTCCCGGCACCGGCCTGCAGCACGGTGAGCGTCGCCCCGTCGGCGTGCCCGACCAGCACCGGGCCGTTCCCGCCGGCGGCGGCGCGGGCGGCCGACAGCGCGCCGTCCATCACCCCGCGCAGCAGCACCTGAGGCTGCCCGAAGCGGCCCGCCGGGTCGTCGCGCCGCCAGCACAGCAGCTCGTCCTCGGTCACCGCGTACAGTTCCGTGCGCGGCCCGGCCGACACCGCCACCAGCGCGTCGCGGATGCCCTTGCCGCCCAGCCGGACCCACGGACCCCACCGCCCGTCGGCGCTCCGCCGGCGCAGCGCGGCCCCGCGCTCGAAGTCGCGGGCGAACACGCTCAGGCCGCCGTCGGCGTCGGCGACCGCGACCGGCATGCCGACCTCCCGCGCCCGCGCCGGGTCGCCGCCCGCGTCCGGATTACCCAGCTCCGCCCAGGTGACCGGGCCGCCGGGCACGGCCTGCTCGCCGTGCACCACAGCCAGGCGCGGCCCGGCCACGGCCAGGTCCTGGCGTACGCCGAACAGGTGCGTGCGGCCGTCCGGGGTGGACACCGCGCACAGGTGGGGGAGCAGGTTCTCCCCGCCCACGGGCTCCGGCGCGGACCAGGAGCCCGGGTCCGCGCCGCGCCGCCACCTCAGCGCCGTCCCGCCGAACACCGCGAAGGCGGCCAGCCCTTCGCCGTACGGGACCAGCCACGTCGTGCCGCCCGGGTGCCGGTAGGTCTGGCTGCGCCCGTAGCGCTTGGCCCGCGCCCGGGTGCCCACCTGCAGGTCGCCGCAGCCGTACGGCACCGCGCAGGGGTGCTCGTCGGCCCAGCCGTAGATGTCCAGATAGGAGAACTTGCGCTCGTACACGGCCGGGCTGAGGTTACGCGGCCACTGCTTGTTGAAGTAGCCGCGGTAGCTCTGCACCTGCACCGCCTCGCCGGCCCGCCGGTGGCGGCGCACCGCCTCGAACGCGAACCACGCCGCGTACAGGTGGTCGGTGTGGTCGGAGTACTCCACGTCGCCCTCGGCGTACTTCAGGTGCTCCGGGGCCGGGTCCAGGGTGCGCACCACCGTCGGCTCGGCCGTGTCCAGCAGCGAGGCCAGGATGGCGAGCACCTCGTCGCGGGTCAGCTCCCCGGCCGCGGGCAGCGGGCTGTCGGTGGGCCGCAGGTAGGGCTGCGCGTCGCGGCGGCCGTCCCACAGCCACTCCAGCCGGTTGCCACCGGGCCCTTCCAGGGGCGCGCGCAGGTTGAGGAACGCCAGCGTGACGTGCGGGGCGGCGGCCAGCGTGGCGGTCTCGTACACCGCGTCGCCGACGTGGCGGACCTCGCGCCGCCACGCGCTGTCCCGGTCGCCGGTCGCCATCGCCGCGTACGCCGACCGGATGCCGTACTGCCGCGCGGCCGCGTACCCCTCGAAGTCGGGCTTCGGCTTGCGGCCCTCGCCCAGCGGCGCGTTGATCCCGTTGGCCTCGCCCGCGGTCAGGTAGACGCTGGTCACCGCGTTTCCGCCGTCCAGCGCCTGCATCACGTCCGGGTTGAGGAAGTACAGGTCGTCGTCGGGGTGCGCGCAGATGTTGAGGAACGCGGCCGGGCGGGGCGGCGCGCCCGCCGACCAGACCCGTTCCCAGGGCCGGGTCAGGCCCAGCCCGATCACCCCGCCGCCGGCCAGCAGCAGGGCGCTGAGCGCTGTGCGCCGGTGCAAGGTCAACCGTCCTGTCGCGCGGCGGACGGCTCCGGCAGCTCCCACGGCGCCGCCACCGGGAAGTAGGCCGTCAGGAAGTCGCGCAGCAGCCGGCCCCCGACCTCCCGCTGCCCGGGTGCGCCGTCCTCGTCGTTGACGCAGAAGACGTCGAGCGACCTCCGGGCCAGCACCTGCGCCAGCTGCTTCTTCGCGTCGGCCGCGGCCAGGCTCACGTAGGTGCTGGTGATCCGGTCGATGGCGGCGCGACCGGTGGCCAGCGCGTAGTAGTGGTACGCCGAGGACACCAGCGAGACGTCGGTCGGGTCCCGGAACCGGTTGCCCGCGGTGCGCTCCAGCTCCTGCGCGTACCGTTCGGACATCTCGGCCAGCACGTCCCGGCGCAGCGCGTGCGGCACGTGCTTCATCTTGTAGGTCAGGTGCCGGCCGAAGTCGCGGGCGATGAGCGCGCGGTTGTTCTTGCCCGCCACCGTGGACGCCAGGTCGGCCGCGTCCGCCGGGCCCGGATCGACCTTCCCGCGCGACGGGAACAGCTTCGACAGCCCGTTGGGCTGGAAGAACTTCAGCGCGTTGACCGGCCGGCCGACGAACACGTCGTCGTTGAAGTAGACGAACTGCTCGCTCAGCCCGTCGATGTGGTGCAGCCGGCTCTCGATGGCGTGCGAGTTGAACGTCGGCAGCCGCCCGTGGTCGCCGAACAGCTCCTTGTGGCTGACCACCCGCACCCGGTCGTGGCAGATGTCCAGCCAGGACGGCACCTGGTCGTCGGTGACCAGCCAGATCCGGCGCACCCACGGCGCGTACAGGTGCAGCGAGCGCATCGAGTAGCGCAGCTCGTCGTGGTTGGCGAACCGCGACTCCCCGGCGGCCTGGGCGGTCAGCGGCCGGTCCTGCGCGGCCAGCGCGGCGTCGCGGCGGGCCCGCCAGGCGGGGTCGTTGTCGTCGACCCAGGTGTAGACCACGTCGACCGGGAAGGTGATGTCGTCGAGCAGGGTGCCCGCGAACTCCGGCCGGGTCGGGCGCTGCGGCTGGCCGGGCACGTGCGCCGACGTCATCCGGGTGAAGGCGGACTCGTCGAGCGTCAGCGAGGGTCCGGTGGCGGGGACCCGGTCGGCGACCCGGTTGGGCCGGGGCGCGTGCAGCGGACCCTGCGGGGTGCGCGACCACACCTCCAGGTCGCAGCCGTGCGCCTCGCCCAGCAGCAGCGCCCCGGACGGGTCGCAGACGTACTGGATCAGCCGGATCACCCGGTGCCCGGCCAGGGTGCGCCAGGCGTGGTGGGAGGTGGCGGGCATCGGGGTCTGCATGCCCTGCTCGGTCACCGCGGCGACGAACAGCGGACGCCGCAGCGCCTCGCGCCGCAGCGCGGCCCACGCCTCGCGCCGCCCGCCCGACCCGATGGCGACCGCGGACGCCTTGTCGTCGTACCCCCGCACGCAGAAATGCTCGACGCCCGCGTCGCGCAGCACCGTCAGCACCGTCTCCAGGGTGAACCGGCGCGCGGCCAGCGGCGTGGCCTCGACCATCGGCCGGGCCAGCACCGGCCCGTGCGCGGTCGGCACGAGCCGCAGTTCGGTGGTGTCGTAGCGGCTGGTCAGATGCCAGCGCACCGCCGAGCGCGCCCACCGGTCGGCCGGACCGCCGGCCCGCCGGGCGCGCGGCAGGAGCAGGTCCACCGACCTGCGGGAGAGCGCCGCCATCGCGGCCGACCGTCGGGGCACCTGGAAGATCACGCCCGAATAACGATCGTGACCTGCAAAACGAGACTCCTCCGGACGGCCGACCTGTGCGTTCGCTGTGAGCGCAGGCAGGGCCGGTCGCCTGCGGATACAGCGTCCTCGGCGGCGACCTGCCGCGCGGGGCCGCATTGTCCGGTCGCCGACACCGGCGCGGTGACCCCTTCCACGCGGGCCGGGGCCGCGCTGCGGCACCGTCGGCCGGGGTGGCAGGCTGGGCCCGTGCTTGACGCGACAGAGGTGGCCGAGGTCGAGCGGGCGGTACGCCGCGTCGCCGAGGAACAGATCCTGCCCAGGTTCGGCCGCCTCACCGCGGCCGACATCGCGTTCAAGTCCTCGGAGACGGACTTCGTCACCGTCGCCGACCGCGCCGCCGAGGAGGAGCTGGCCAAGCACCTGACCGCGCTGGTCCCCGGCTCGATCATGGTCGGCGAGGAGGCCGTCGCGGGCGACCCCGCGCTGCTGGGCGCGATCGACGGCGACGCCCCGGTGTGGATCGTGGACCCGATCGACGGCACGCACAACTTCGTCAGCGGCAGCCCCCGGTTCACCACGCTGGTCGCGCTCGCCCACCGCGGGCGCCTGCTCGCGTCGTGGACCTACGCGCCGGTCATGGACCTGATGGCGGTGGCCACCGCGGGCGGCGGGGCGTACGTCGACGGCCGGCGGGTGCGGGTGCGCCCGGTCGAGCCGACCCTGCGCCACCTCGACGTCTGCGTCTCCCCGCCGATCTGGTGGAAGCCCGCGCACCGCGACGGCTTCCACCGGCTCAGCCGGCATGGCGTGGCGCTGTCCTTCTTCGACACCTCCGGGCTGGAGTACATCCAGCTCGCCAGCGGGCGGCGCACCGCGATGGTGCTCACCTGGGAGCTGCCCTGGGACCACGCGGCCGGGCTGCTGCTGCACGCCGAGGCCGGCGGGGTGGCCATGGCCGCCGACGGCAGCCCGTTCCGGATCGGCGGCGGCAACCCCATGCCGTTCCTGGTCGCCCCGGACGCCGAGACGGCCCGCCTGGTGCTCGCCGCCCTGAACCCAGGCGACGCGGCCTGATCTGCTGAACCCTGGCCGCGCGTCGTCCGGCTCTCCTTTTTCATAGACGCTGGCCTATGACATCGAGTTCGATCACGCCCCAGTCGATGTAATAGGCCAGCGTCTATGACGGGGTGGGTCGGGGCAACCCGATCCGTGCGGGAGGTCAGCGGTTTGACAGGGCCGCGGCGACCAGGCCGACCGTGGTCCAGTCCACGTCCGGGTCGGACAGCAGCTGCCTGTAGGTGGTGAACTCCAGGGACGTGTGCTCGCCGTCCGCGGTGACGCCGTGCTGCTGCGGGCCGGACTCCAGTGCGGTCAGCTCCGCCGCCGTCAGTTCCAGGCTGAACAGGTGCACCCGGTGCGCCGACAGGGTCGCCGCGGGCTGGCGTACGCCGTGCGAGCGAAGCCGCGCCGCGTCCACGACCAGGCCCGTCTCCTCGGCCAGTTCCGCCAGCGCGACCTGCCGGGGATCCGCCGTGCCGGGCTGCGAGCCGCCCGGCAGCTCGTGCACGTAGCCGTCGGAGGTCACCGCGCTGGAACGGAACTCGCGCACCAGCACGATCCGGGTCTCGGCCAGGCTGTCGGCGGGCAGGTGGGCGACGACCGCGCTGACGTCCGGCCGGCCGAGCACCACCTCGTTGTCCTTGACCCGGCCCTCCGCGGCGACCTCGACGCCGACGTGCGCCGCCCACCAGAACGGCCGCCCGTCCGCGCCCGGCCACGTCCAGGCGACCCGGGCCGAGCGCAGCCGGTTGCCGGCCCCCTCCTGCGCGCCCAGCCAGGTCCGCACGCCCTGGTCGTGCCACAGGGTCAGGGGCAGCTCGCGGTGCGCGCCCGCGCGCGGGGACCCGCCGCCCACCAGCGTCAGCGCGGCGGCCAGCGTGTCGGCGAGGGTGTCGGCGACGGGCGCGCCGTGCAGCTGCGCGTAGTGGGACAGGTAGCGCAGGCCGGGGGCGTCGGGCGGCGCGCCGAGCACCACCCGGCCGCTGGACTCCCAGCGGCCCCACTCGACGTTGGTGGTGAAGCCGGGCAGCGTGGCCAGGTCACGGGGCACCCAGAACAGCACCGCGTCGGACAGGTGCAGGCAGGCGTCCTCCCACTGCACCTGGCGCAGCCAGCCGTGCGGCATGCCGCCCTCGGGCCGCTCCGGCACGAACACCACCAGCCGCCCCGGGCCCTCCCACTGCTGTCCCAGCAGCTCCAGGGCCTCCGGCCGCCAGGACGCCACGTCGGGCGAGCGCGGGGTCGGCCCGGCCAGGAACAGCGCCGCCGCCCAGGAGTCGGGGGGCGATTCTCCGGCGTACACGGGGACGACCTCGCGCGCGATCTCCATGCCGGTGATCGTCCCATGCTCCACAGTGGCCGTCGGTAGGGTAGGCGGATGCGTGTGCGGTCGGTGACGCCCGAGGGCCTGGTGGACGAGCTGGTCGAGCGGATCGCCAAGATCGCCGAGCCGGACGGGTGGACCCGGGTGGCGGTGGACGGGGCGCCCGCGGCCGGGCCGGACCGGCTGGCCGAGGCGCTGGTCGACCCGCTGCGCGCGCTCGGGCACGAGGTGCTGCACGTGCGCACCGGCGACTTCCTGCGCCCGCGGTCGGTGCGGTTCGAGTTCGGCCGCACCGACCCCGACGCCTACTACGAGGGCTGGTTCGACGAGGCCGGGCTGCGGCGGGAGGTGCTCGACCCGCTCGGGCCGGGCGGCACCGGCCGGGTCCTGCCGACGCTGTGGGATCCGGTGCGCGACCGGGCGACCCGGGCCGGCTACCTCACCCTGCCGCCGGGCGCGGTCCTGCTGGTCAGCGGGGACCTGCTGCTCGGCTCCGGGCTGCCCTTCGAGCTGGCCGCGCACCTGGTGATGTCCCCGGCGGCGCTGGCCCGGCACACCCCGCCCGAGCTGGCCTGGACGCTGCCCGCGTACGCCCGGTACGCCGCCGAGGTGGCTCCGCAGACGTTCGCCGACCTGGTGGCGAAGGTCGACGACGCGCGCCATCCGGCGATCATGTCCGTCGATTAGGCCGCGCCGCCGTAGGCTGGAAGTGGAGGATGACCCCAGGGGACTGGCTACAGGGGGTAATCATGACCACGGCTAAGCAGATCATGCACCTGGGCGCGCAGTGCGTGCCCGAGAACGAGACACTGGCCCGCGCCGCCCAGCTGATGCGTGACATGGGCGTCGGCTCGCTGCCGATCTGCGGCAGCGACGACAAGCTGCGGGGCATCATCACCGACCGTGACATCGTCATCAAGTGCATCGCCTCAGGCGGCGACCCGAACACGATGACCTGCATCGAGATGGCCAAGGGCACGCCGATCTGGGTCGATGCCAGGGCCGACGAGGACGAGGTCCTCAAGACCATGGAACAGCACAAGATCCGCCGGGTGCCGGTGATCGAGGACCACCAGATCATCGGCATGATCAGCGAGGCGGACCTGGCCCAGCACCTGTCGAACGAGAAGCTGGCGCACTTCGTCTCCACCATCACCGCGGCGCCGCCGACGCGCGGCTGAGCGTACGAGAGAGGGGCGCCCCAGGCCTGGGGCGCCCCTCGTGCCGTGCCGGGGTCAGTGCGCGCCGACGCCGGTCAGCGAACGCACCTCGAGCTCGGCGTACTTCTGCGCGTCGGCGGGCTCGCGGGACATGATGGTGCCCAGCCAGCCGCAGAGGAAGCCGACCGGGATCGAGATGATGCCCGGGTTCGACAGCGGGAACCACTGCCAGTCCGAGTTCGGGAACATCGCGGTCGGGCTGCCGGACACGACCGGCGAGAAGAACACCAGCACCACGGCGGTGATCAGGCCGCCGTAGATGGCCGCGGTCGCGCCCGCGGTGGTGAACCGCTTCCAGAACAGGGAGTACAGGATCGCGGGCAGGTTGCCCGAGGCCGCCACCGCGAAGGCCAGCGCGACGAGGAACGCCACGTTGAGGCTCTGCGCGAAGATGGCCAGCACGATCGCGACCGCGCCGATGGCGAACGCCGAGATGCGGGCCACCCGCACCTCGCCGCCCTCGCTGACCTGGCCCTTGCGGATGACGCTGGCGTAGATGTCGTGCGCCAGCGAGCTGGACGAGGCCAGCGTCAGACCGGCGACGACGGCCAGGATGGTGGCGAACGCGACCGCCGCGATGATCGCCAGCATCGCCGCGCCGCCGGTGGTGCCGCCGAGGAAGCGTTCCCCGAGCACCTGGGCCAGCTGCGGGGCGGCGGTGTTGCCGCCCTTGTCCTGGGCGGTGATGGCCTCGCCGCCGACCAGCGCCGCCGCGCCGAAGCCGAGCGCGAGGGTCATCAGGTAGAAGGTGCCGATGATGCCGATCGCCCACAGCACGCTCTTACGCGCGGCCTTGGAGTTGGGCACCGTGTAGAAGCGGATCAGGATGTGCGGCAGGCCGGCCGTGCCGAGCACCAGCGCGATGCCGAGCGACAGCAGGTCCATCTTGTTGTAGAAGGTCTGCGCCGCGTCCCCGGCCACTTCCTTGCCGTAGCGCAGGCCAGGCTCCAGGAAAGCCGCGCCCTTGCCGGACTTGGCCGCGGCCTCGCCGAGCAGTCCGGACAGGTCGAACTTGAACGCCGCCAGGACCAGCACCGTCATCAGGGCGGCCCCGACCATCAGCAGGAACGCCTTGACGATCTGGACGTAGGTGGTGCCCTTCATGCCGCCGACGGTCACGTACACGATCATGAGAATGCCGATGAAGATGATCGTGGCGATCTTCGCGGTGTCGGCGTCCATGCCCAGGAAGTGCGCCCCGGGCTTGATGCCCAGCAGCAGCGCCACCAGCGCGCCCGCGCCGACCATCTGCGCCAGCAGGTAGAAGATCGACACCACGATGGTGGAGATCGAGGCGGCCACGCGCACCGGCGTCTGGCGCATCCGGAACGCCAGCACGTCGGCCATCGTGTACTTGCCCGAGTTGCGCAGCAGTTCCGCGACCAGCAGCAGCGCCACCAGCCAGGCGACCAGGAAGCCGATCGAGTAGAGGAAGCCGTCGTAGCCCGACAGCGCGATGATGCCGGCGATGCCGAGGAAGCTCGCCGCCGACATGTAGTCGCCGCCGATCGCCAGGCCGTTGGAGAACCCGGAGAACGACCGGCCACCGGCGTAGAAGTCCGTCGCCGTCTTCGTCTGCCGGCTGGCCCAGATCGTGATGGCCAGCGTGATCAGCACGAAGACCACGAACAGGACGATGGTCAGGGTACGTGCGCTCATGCCTTCTCCTCGCTTCGCTCGTCGGCGGCACGAGTGGCCGACAACTTGATTCGCTCGCTGCGCTCGCTCATGCCTTGACCTCCTCGGGCTGCGGGTCGGCGTCGAACTCGCCGGACTGGATACGGGCGTTCAGGTCCTCGGCGACCGGGTCGAGCTTGCGGTCGGCGTAGCGGGCGTACAGCCAGGCGATCAGGAACGTCGTCACGAACTGCAGCAGCCCGAAGACCAGCGCCACGTTGATGTTGCCGAACAGGATCGTGCCCATGAAGTCGCGTGCGTACGCCGACAGGATCACGTACAGGGCGTACCAGCTGAAGAACGCGATCGTCATCGGGAACACGAAGCGCCGCAGCGAGCGGCGCAGCCCGGCGAACTCGGGGCTTTCCGCGATGCGCTCGTAGCGGTCCGGAGCGTCGGTGCTCATATATCACCAGCCTCGGTTTGGGGAGGGTGCGACGTGGCACGTCGCCGTGAGTGTGCGGCGCGCCACAGTGCGGTTGCCCGCAGGCTAGGGACCGGTGTGACGATCTGTGAACCGGCTGAAGCGGACATGCGCGGCGTTCGCGCCGAGCGGTCGCCCGCACGCGCCCAGCGGCGCATGCGCGCGCGCCGAACGGCAGCGCTCCCACCCCGCCACCGGCCCGCGCCCCCGTGCCGACAGCAGCGGGTGCCGCGAATGTCGGTGGCGTAGAGCATGATCCTCCGCGTGACGGATGGTGGGGAGCTGCTGGCCGGGGTCGACGAGGTCCGCTGGGGCCGGATGCGGCACGCGTACGGTCCGGCGGTGGAGGTGCCGGACCTCCTGCGCGGCCTGGCCGACGCCGACCCCGCGGTACGCGAGACCGCACTCGACGCGATGTACGGCGGCATCCACCACCAGGGCGACGTGTACGCCTGCACGATCGCGGTGATCCCGTTCCTGCTGCGGATCGCGGCCGACGCCGGCAGGCCCGGCCGCGCCGAGGTGATCGGACTGCTCGCCGGCATCGCCGGCGCGGACGATCCCGAACCCCGGACCGGGCTCTACCGGCAGGCGCGGGAGGCCGTCTCGGGCGCATATCCGCTGTGGTGCGCGCTGGCCCATGACCCCGACCCGCAGGTCCGTGCTGCTGTGCCCGCGGTGCTGCCCGTGTGCGCCGAGCACGCGGCGGACTGCGCCGGCCTGTTGCGGGACCGGTTCGCGCTGGAACCGGACGTGCGGGTGCGGGTGGCGATCATCGAAAGCGCCGCGCGACTCGCCCGCCGGGGCGCCGACGCGCAGGGGATCGTCGGCTGGCTCGCCGACCTGCTCGCCCACGACGAGGACGTGCAGGTGCGGCTGACCGCGCTCACCGCGCTGGCGCCGCTTCCCGCACAGCCCGGCGTGCCACCGGTGCCGGTGCGGACGGCGCTGGACCTGCTCGACGCCGTGTACGCGCAAGGAACGCCGATCTCCGAGCCGGCCGGATTCGCCACCGACACGCTCCTCGGATCGGTACGCCGGCGGCAGGAGGCCGCGGCTGCGGGACGCCGCGCTCCCGATGCGGCGCAGCTGGTGCGCGCGATCAGCGACGGTCTGGCCGACCGGGTGGAAGATCGCATCACGCTGCTGTCGGCGCTGCTGGCCTCGCCGGACTGGGAGTGCCGGTGCGACGCGCTGTATCCGGCGAGCAACCTCATCAACGGGTGGCGGGGGTCGTTCGCGCAGGTCGTGGCCCTGGTCGGCGAACAGCTCCACGACGGACACCATGGGCTGCGCCCCCGCGCCGCGCATGTGCTGGAAGACCTGGGCGAGCTGGCCCGCCCCGCGGCCGACGCCCTGTTCGAGGGCCTTTCCCGGTCGCCGCGCGCCGCGCACCACCCGACGATGAGCGGCCGGCTGCCGTGGGTCGTGGCGTGGGCGCGAGAGCAGCCGACCATCGGACCGGCCTTGAAAGCGCTGGCCGGTGCCGGCGACCCCCGGGCGCTGCCGATGTTGCAATGGGCGCTCGAGCAACGCCAGGTGCCACGCGATGTCGGGCAGCTCATCGCGCCGTACGGTGCGGAAGCCGGGCACCTGCTGCCGCTCCTGCGCCGCCGCCTGCGCCGGCTGCGCAGCGACGACCGGTGCGACAACCTCGCGTACGCGGTCGGCGCGATCGGCCCCGCTGCCGCGGACGCGGTGCCCGATCTGCTGAAGTTGCCGGTGAGCTCGGCGGTCATCAGGGCCGTTGCGGCCATCGGCCCTGCCGCGGCCCCGGCCATGGGCTGGCTGCGCGAGCAGGCCGCAGCCTCCGAAAGGCGCGTCGCCGCCGCCGCCGCTGACGCGCTGTACACCGTCGGCGGTGACGCCGCCGCGGCGCTGGCCGTGTACGACAGGTTCCTCACGGGTGACTCGTATGATCAGCGCGCCGCCGCCGAAGGGCTCGGCCGCCTCGGGCCGCATGCGGCCGAGCGTGCCGGCCGGCTCCGCAAGCTCCTGCGCGGCAAGGACTCCCACGGCTGGCTGCGGCTGAACGCGGCCCGTGCGCTGTGGCAGGTCGCCGGCGAGGCGTCCACGGTCATGCCCGTGCTGGAATCCGTCTGGACCGCCAACCCGCACACCCGCACCGCGATCGCGCAGGTGTGGTCCGGCATGGGAGCGGCCGCCTCGGCTGCCAGACCGCTGCTCGCCGCCGAACTCGCCCGCGTGCGCAGGCACAACGCCAGCCCGGACGGCTACAGCTCGAGTCAGGTCGTCGACGATGAGCACCTTCTCCGCGCCTGCCGGGCAGCGCTGGCGGCCCTGGACGGGTAGCCCGCAACGGAGACGCCTCCTGGTAGCCGGAGGTCGTGTGCGGCCGCCGTCAGCCCCAGTGCTGCTTGGCGGGGCGGATGAGGCGGTCCTTGAGCACGCGGGTGTGGCGGCGGGCGACCGGCAGCTGGCGCCCGCCGACGGACACCACATACCCGGATCCGGTCAGCCGAAGCTCGGTGACGAGGTCGAGGCGCACCAGGTAGGAGCGGTGGATGCGCAGGAAACCCGCGTCGGTCCAGCGCTCCTCCAGCTGGGTCAGCGACACGCGCACCAGGTGCGAGCCGTCGGTGGTGTGCAGGCGGGCGTAGTCGCCCTGCGCCTCCACCCAGCACACCGACGAGCGGGGCAGCAGCCGCACCACGCCGCCCAGCTCCACCGGGATCATCGGATCCCCGCCGGCCGGGCTCGCCTCCGGCGGGGCCGCGGGCCGGTCCTCGACCGCGGCGCGCTCGGACAGCACCCGGCGCAGCGACTCCGCGATGCGCTCGGCGCGCACCGGCTTGCGCACGTAGTCGACGACGCCCAGGTCGAAGGCGTCCGCGGCCCGGTCGTCGTACGCGGTGACGAACACGACGGCGGGGGAGCGGGCGAAGCGCTGCAGCACCCGGGCCAGGTCCATGCCGTCCAGGCCCGGCATGCGGATGTCGAGGAACGCCACGTCCACGTCGTTCTCGTGCAGCACCCGCAGCGCCTCGGCGGCGTCGGCGGCGCTGTGCACGTACTCCACCCGCGGGTCGTTGCGCAGCAGGTAGAGCAGCTCGTCGAGGGCCGGGGGCTCGTCGTCGACGGCGAGCACCCGCAGCCGCGGCGGAGTCGCGGGACGGCCGGTCACGCCCGCCTCCCGTCGCGCCCGGCGGCGGGCCGCCCGCCCGTGGCCGGCTCGCTCATCACCGTGCCGCCGCGGAACTTCGGGATACGCAGGCTCACCCGCGTGCCGGCCTGCGGCGCGGTCTCCACGACCAGGCCGTACGCGTCGCCGAACACCGCCCGCAGCCGGTCGTCCACATTGCCGAGCCCGACGTGCTGCCCGCCGTCGCCGTCGGCCGTGCCGTCGCCGTCCAGCAGCACCGCCGGGTCCATGCCCACGCCGTCGTCCTCCACGATGATCTCGCAGTCCGCGCCCGCGTCCGCGGCGATGATCCGGATCGTGCCCACCCCGGGCTTCGGATGCAGCCCGTGCCGCACCGCGTTCTCCACCAGCGGCTGCAGGCACAGGAACGGCACCTCCACCGGCAGCACCTCGGGCGCGACCCGCAGCCGCACCTGCAGCCGCTCGCCGAACCGGGCCCGTTCGATGGTCAGGTAGCGGTCGATCGAGCGCAGCTCCTCGGCGAGCGTGGTGAACTCCCCGTGCGCCCGGAACGAGTACCGGGTGAACTCGGCGAACTCCAGGATCAGCTCCCGGGCCTGCTCGGGATCGGTGCGCACGAAGGAGGCGATCGCGGTCAGCGCGTTGTAGACGAAATGCGGGCTGATCTGCGCCCGCAGCGCCCGCACCTCGGCCCGCGCCGAGCGGGCCCGCTCCTCCTGCAGCTCGGCCAGCTCCAGCTGCAACCCGACCCAGTGCGCGGTCTCCAGCACCACCCGGACCAGACCCGGCGTCGGCCGGGCCTCGGTCACCGCGACCAGCGCCCCGGCGGTGCCGCCGTCAGGTTTGGACACCGGCGCCGCGACGGCCCCGCGCACCGGACAGTCCAGCCGTACACAGGTCAGCTCCTGGGGTCGCAGCAGCACCGGTCGGCCGCTGGACAGCGCCCGCTGCGCCGCGGCCAGCAGGGCCTCGCGATGGTGGCCGCCCGCGCCGTCGTGCGCCAGGAAACCGGTGCCGTCGGCGAGCGCCAGCCCGGCCGCGCCGACCAGGGTGCGCAGGTGCTTCAGCGCCGCCGCCGCGGTCTCGTCCCGCAGACCCTGCCGCAGCGGCTCGCTGGCCAGCGTCGCCAGGTGCAGCACCTGGTACGTCGCCCGCTCCTCCGGTGTCACGACCCGGCGCCGGCCGCGCATCATCACCACCGCGGTCGCGGCGATGACGGCCGCCACGGCGGCGGCGCCCAGCGCTGGGTACATGGCAGCGATCGTGCCACGCCCCGCTCCCACGCTCCACCCCATGCGGGGCAGGGACGACCCGACATCGCCGGTTCCGATCAAGGTCATCGATGCGGAGAATGTCGAGATGACCTTCACCCTCGGCATCTTCGAGCTATTCACCTACGCGATCCCGGGCGCGATGCAGCTGGGGGTGTTCCTGTACGTGGCGCTGCGGCTCGACCTCGTCCAGCCGGCGGATCTGGACGCCGTGCCGGGCCTGCTGCTGGCGGTGGCGGCGGCCGTGGCGAGCTACCTGCTCGGCTACCTGACCTACGTGTTCGCCATTCTCGTCGACAAGGTGTACCCCACTCGCAAGGACAGCGGTAGCGCGTGGGCTGCCGTCGCCGCCGATGCCGCCATGCTCGGCGAGCGCCGGGTGCCCCGGGTCAATTCGAGCTTCCTGCTGGCCGGGGTCGAGTTGCGCGACCGGGAGGTCGCCCAGGAGGTGGGCCGGTTCCGGGCGACCGGGCTGATGCTTCGCGGCGCGGTCGTGCCGAGCTTCCTGGGCGTGCTGGTCGCCCTGACCGAAGCCGTCGTCGGCCCGCACCACTGGCTCGGTGCCGCCGTCGCAGTCGTGCTCGGCGCGGCGGTGGCGGCCTTCGCGCGCCACGGCCGGGAGCTGCGGTACTGGGCCAACACCAAGACGTACCAACTCGCCTACTGGTTGGAGCTGCCCGAGGACGTGCATGATTCGCCGGCCTCCGCGCCGCACGCCGCCCCGCGCGAATAGGACGACCGGTCGCGTCGCCGTTCCCCCGACCGGGGATAAAGGGGCTGCGGCGCAGGTCGCGCCGGTGCGAGGATCCTGCGATGGCAGTGGCGAGCGGCGTACGCATCGAATGGCCGGACGTGCCGGAGCATGTCAGGGCGGAAGTGGAGACGATCCTGGGCGACCGGGTCGTGCAGACGGTGTCGCAGCAGGGCGGTTTCTCGCCGGGCACCGCCGACCGGGTCCGCACCGCGAACGGCGGCCGGGCCTTCGTCAAGGCCGTCAGCTCCGCGCAGAACGAGCGCTCGGTGCAGCTGCACCGCCAGGAGGCGCGGGTCAGCGCCGCGCTGCCGCCGGGCGTGCCCGCGCCGCGGCTGCTCGGCTGCTTCGACGACGGCGACTGGATCGCCCTGGTACTGCAGGACGTCGAGGGCCGCCACCCGGTGACACCGTGGCACCGGACCGAACTCGACGCCGTGCTCGCCACGCTGGGTGCGCTGGCGGCAGGCACGACCCCGTGCCCGATGCCGGAACTGCCTACGGTGGCCGCCTCGCTCGGCGACGACCTGTCCGGCTGGGAGCGGCTGGCCGCCGACACACCCGACGACCTCGACCCGTGGGCGGTCGCGCGCCTGCCCGAGCTGGTCGCGCTCGGGGCGGCCGGGGTGGCGGCGCTGGCGGGCGACACCGTCGCGCACACCGACATCCGCGCCGACAACCTGCTCGTCGGGCCGGACGGCACGGTGACGGTGGTCGACTGGCCGTGGGCCTGCGTCGGCCCCGCCTGGCTCGACACCGCAATGATCATGGTGAACGTGAACCTGTTCGGTGGCCACGACGTGGACGCCCTGCTGGCCGAATACGCCCACCCGCTCGGCGCGCGCCCCGCGGACCTCACCGCGCTGCTGGCGGGCATGACCGGCTACTTCCTCGACGCCTGCCGCCGCCCCGCCCCGCCCGGCCTGCCCACGGTCCGCGCCTTCCAGCGCGCCCAGGGCGACGCCACCCTCCGCTGGCTCCGCACCCGCCTCTGACCCGCAGAAGGAAGGTGCCCTTCCTCTACTCCGGTGTACGATCCAGCGGCTGTGGATGCCTACGCCCTGTTCGCGATCGCGACCGTCACCGTGGCGACGGTCGCCATCGGCGCGTGGGGGATCCGGCTCGTGCGTGGCACCTCGGACCTGCTCGTCGCGTCGCGGATGGTCAGCCCGACCCAGAACGCCGCCGCCATCGGCGGCGAATACCTGTCCGCCGCGAGCTTCCTCGGCGTCGCCGGACTGATCCTGGCGTACGGCGCGCAGATGCTCTGGTATCCCGTCGGATTCGCCGCCGGTTACCTGGCGCTGCTGCTGTTCGTGGCCGCGCCGCTGCGCCGCTCGGGCGCGTTCACCCTGCCCGACTTCTGCGAGGCCCGCCTCGCCTCCCCCCGGCTGCGCCGGCTGGCCACCGCGTTCGTGCTGTTCATCGGCTGGTTCTACCTGCTGCCGCAGCTGCAGGGCGCGGGCCTGACGTTCCGCATCGTCACCGGCGCGCCGAGCTGGGTCGGCGTCGTGCTGGTCGGCGCGGTGGTCACCGGCAACGTCGCGTTCGGCGGCATGCGCTCGGCCACCTACGTGCAGGCATTCCAGTACTGGCTGAAGCTGACCGCGATCGCGGTGCCCGCGTTCTTCCTGCTCGCCCGCTGGAACGACGACGGCCGCCCCGCCATCCCCGTCGACGACGCCTGGCTGGCCCCCGCCGGCGGCATGGTCGCGACCTACTCGCTGATCCTCGCGACGTTCCTCGGCACCATGGGCCTGCCGCACGTGCTCGCCCGCTTCTACACCAACCCCGACGGCGGCTCCGCCCGGCGCACCACCACCATCGTGCTCGGCCTCGTCGGCCTGTTCTACCTGTTCCCCACGGTGTACGGGGTGCTCGGCCGCGTCTACACCCCCGAACTGGCCAGCGGCCGCAACGACACCGTCGTGCTGCTGCTGCCCGCCGCCGCCCTCGGACCGGGCCTGGCCGCCGACGCGCTCGGCGCGCTCGTCGCCGCGGGTGCCTTCGCCGCCTTCCTGTCCACCTCCAACGGGCTGCTCACCAGCGTCGCCGGGGTGCTCGCCAACGACGTGCTCGGCCGGGGGCGGCTCGCCGTCTGGGGCCCGCTGCCGCTGTTCCGGGTGGCGGCGCTGTTCGCGGGCGCGGTGCCGATGGGCCTGGCCCTGGCCGTACACGGGCTGAACGTGTCGCAGGTGGTGGGGCTCGCGTTCGCGGTGGCCGCGTCGAGTTTCTGCCCGATGCTGGTGCTCGGCATCTGGTGGCGGGGACTGACCGCGGCAGGCGCCGCCGCGGGCATCCTGGCCGGGGGCGGGAGCGCCGTCGTCGCCGTACTCTGGACGATCTTCCTGCCGCCCTCGCCGGGTCTCGCCGCGGACCTGCTGGCCCAGCCCGCCGCGTGGACGGTGCCGCTGGCGTTCGCGGTCATGGTGTCGGTCTCGCTGGCCACCCGGCGGCGCGTGCCCGGGGCGGTCGGCGCGATGCTGCTGCGCCTGCACGCGCCCGAAACGCTGCACACCCCGGAGACGCAGCGCAAATCCGAAACATCGCGGCTGTAGCGTGGCCGATGTGAGTGATCGAGTACGCGTCGACCTCGCCGCACACCGCCGGGTCCGGCCGCGACCCGGGGCGCACGACGAGCTGGTCGACCAGACGGCAATGGGTGACGCGCTGGTGCGTGAACTGATGCGCGTGCAGCTCGGGCTCGCGCTGCGGCTGGCCGCGGTCGTCGCGGTGGCGCTCGGTGGGCTGCCGCTGCTGTTCAGCCTGTGGCCTGCGGGTACGCACGTGTCGGTGGCGGGGATGCCGTTGCCGTGGCTGCTGCTCGGGGTGCTGTCGTTCCCGTTCCTGGCCGGGGCCGGGCTGGTCTACACGCGGCTCGCCGAACGCAACGAGGCCGACTTCGCGGCCCTCGTCGGCCGCCCGGCCGAACGCGGCACGACCCCCTGAGCGCTCTGTGCTCCCGCCGTTGGCCGGACCGCCCGGCGCGGGTCGGAGGCAGCAGGTTTGCTGACTTGCTGCTGACTCACAGCGGGTGCCGAACGCCTCGTCTCGAACGCGCCCACGCGTGGAGGCGGCGGGCCCGGTGGGGGAATGGCGAGATCGAGAGGGCATAGTCGCAACGCGGCGGACCGTCGATGCCGTCGGTGAGGCCTCCCCACATCTCGTAGGCAGCGCCCGCGAAGTCGGCATCACACACTGGCATCAGGTTCCCCATGAGGTCCATGCCCAGGCTGTACGGAGGGTCGTCCCCGCGCGGTATCCGACGCGCAGCGTCCGTCATGATCCGACGGAACCGCGTCTCGGCGTCGTTGTTCTCCGTTTTCACCGGGCGATTATGAGCGACCCCCCGACCTGATCACAGGGAGTTCCGGCGCAAAAGGTCGGGGACCCCTCCTTCACCGGGACTTGCGGCCCGTGGATGGCCCTCTGGACCGCAACCCTGCGACCCCGGCGACGGGCACGGAGCCGGTACGCGCTACGGACTGGCGTCTTCGTCGTCGAGTTCTTCCGCCAGCAACGCGTCCCACTCGGCGCGGCGCGCCGAGTACGCGGCGAACACCTGGCGTAGGCCGTCGCGCTGCTCCTTCACGGCGAGGAACTGGTCGAGCAGATCGAACAGCCGGTCATGGGCCGCTGCCTCAGCTTCGGCAGACAGCTGCCGGGCGGATGGGCGTTCGGTGCCAAGGGTCAGTTCGAGGATCAACGCTGACCACGTCAGCGAACTCTCCGCGTCGAGCTGGACCATGAGCCACTCGTGGAAGCCCTCCAGCAGCAGCCAACCCGTCGCGGCATCACAGCCGGTCACGAACGAGGCGGTCTCGGCGTAGGTCTGCACGCCATACATGCCTGGCCTCAGGCGTACGTGCCCGAACAAGTCACGGAAGTGGCTGATCACGCACGAGATCATGCCGCGCTGCCACGCAGTTGGCCGTGCTGGCCGCCGGCAAGGAGATCACCACCCGGGACCACCCAACCAACCTGCTCTTTCCGGCCGAGACACCCCTCGTTCCGCCCGCCGCCACCGTCAGGCAGTCCGCCGAAGTCACGCACCATCCGACGACGCAGGACGGTATGGTACGCCGACGCGAATCGGCTCCAGCTCCACGGGAATTCACATGTATCGACGCTCTGTATCCACGCTGGCCATGATGCTGGCAGGCGCGGCGCTCGGGCTGACCGGCTGCTCGGCATCTGCCGAGCCGGCCGTACCGTCCTCGTCATCGACCGCCACCGACGCACGTGCCGCTTTCCACGCAGCGACCTCGGCTCTCACTGCTCAGCCCTTCGGCTTCGAAGTGGAACTGCAGGACAAACTCACCCTGAGTGGCCAGTTCGACCCGGTAACCCGCAAAGGATCGGTGTCCGGCCAGATCCCGATCAACGGCAAGCTGGACGACTTCGAGTTCATCACGCTGGGCGACGACGTATGGCTGCGCCTCGGAGGCGCCACGGCCGGCTCGGCATGGATGCATGCGCCAGCCGACAGGCTCACCGAGAGCTCCTTCAACCTCGCCAACCCGGCCAACCCGAACGGCGTCATGTATACGGCTCGGGCGGTCCAGACCCTCTGGCGCGAGGGAACCAACACCTTCGGCGGCGAGGTCGACCTGACGGGCTCCTGGACCGGACCCTCCATCGTCGGCCCCACGGGCACATGGAACACCTCGCGCGGAATGCCCTTCAACGCCCGCTTCGATGCGAGCGGACGATTCGACCAGTTCGCCATCGATCTCAACACCGTGCTTCCCGGAGCCTTCCTGGTGACCAGGTACCGGTACGGCGTGACCGTCCAGACGCAGGCCCCGCCGGCGGCCGAGGTCGTCGAGATGCCGGAGCGACTGCTGCAGCCGACCACCGCCTGAGGTCTCCGCTTCACCTGCGTAGCCGTCTCCGCGACCGACCCGACGGCCGAGGCGAACCGGCCAGCCGACAGCATCGGCAGACATCGGACCGAGGACCGAGGACTGAGGCGTCGTCAGCCGTACCAGTAGCCCACCGCCTCATCGTTGCGGGCGGCTTCGGAATAGAAGCTGCCGAGCGGTTCCAACAAGGACAGCAGCTGGCCGACGGTCCGGCCGGGCTGAGTTTCCGGGCCGGAGCTGTAGGCCCCGGTGAAGTCGGCCTGTTCGTAGCGGCGTCGGAATTCAGGCTCGGTCAGGTCGGACAGAGCGCGGCTGATCTCAACCACACGTTCCGGTGGGATCAGCCTCACGCCCCCGTAGTCCATGTTGTCGTCGTTGGGCAACACGTCCCCGCCGCAGAGCGCCTGGGCCTCCAACGGCGGGTTGTCCATGTCACCGTCAGCGAGGACGCGTTGCAGCTCGTCCCAAGCCTGGCTGATGTCGTCGAGTTGCTCGGTGTGCTCGGCGTAGAGCACCCCGTCGCGGTGGGCACGTTCATAGTCTGCCCGCGCTATCCGGCGCAGGACCAGATGGATGCTCATGCGGGTCCTATCTGCGCTCACCAGCGCGTCAGGCTGCGAGCCCGAACATACTCGACGACGGCGCTCCGGGCGTGCCCGCCGCCGAGGCGTTCGTCGGCGGCGTTGAACGCGACCGTCATCTGCCGTACCGCGTCGATCTCGCCCTGCCCGACCGTGCCGGCGGGACGAGAGCGTGCGGCGTGCGCGCGCCGCGATCTCCGGCTGCTGGAGCGGCAGCACGAGCGCGGCGACCGAATACGCGGCGCCCGAGATCAGCGTGCGGCGGTCCGCGCCCGCCGGCCCGAGTCGCGCGGCGGCTGCGACCGGGGCACCGGGCAGGACCGCCGGGTCGTAGACCGGTTCATCGCCCGAGCGTAACCCGAGATCCGCCGGCGTGAGTGGACACGCGAGCCGTCGCGACAGCGCCTCGGCCAGGTAGCCGGCGGTGCGCGGCTGCGACGGCTGCTACGTTCGGCAGTGGCGAGCCGGCCGACAAGTCCTGGCCAGCCAGCCCTGCCGATGCTGTGTCGTTTCCTGGTCGGCTGCCCGCGTCCGCGTCTGCGAAGCCGCGCTGTAGGGTGCGTGCCCGGCTGGGGGTCGATCACCTCGGCTGAGCATGGCATGCGCGGAAACGTGGACGGTGCCTCTCGGCAGCGTCATCGCGTTGCCTGTCGCGTGGACGGCCGACACGGGCGGTGTCGCGCGGTCGCGGAAGTGCCCGAGCGCCGTCAGTACGAGGCCGGCGGCAGCCCAGTTGACGAGGATCCACAGTGGCTGGGCGGCACCGGCGCCGTCGAAGAACGCGACTGAGCGGAGCAGGCCGGCACCCGCGCCGGGGGGCAGGAAATGGCCGATCGTTCCCCAGGGCGCAGGCAGCAGTTCCGGTGCCGTGGCGAGGCCGGAGATCGGATTGCCGGAGAAGAACACCAGCAGCGCGCCGAGGCCGATCCCGGCTTTGCCGAGCACCGCGCCGAGGCCCGCGACGGTGGCGCTGACGGCGAGCGCGAGCAGGGCGATCGCGCCCGCCGTGGCCGGGTAGGAGCCGGTGAGTACGCCGATGCCGCGCATCGCGCCGGCTGCGATCCCACCCGCGAGTACGGCGAAGACGATCTGCCCGGCTACCCGCAGGCCGTGTGATCTGACGAGGAACAGCAGAGCCACCCCGCAGGCGAGGCTGGTCAGCAGTAACGGCAGGAAGGCAGCGCTCAGCCCTGCGCCGCGCGGGTCGTCGACCGGTGTCGCGACGACATCGGTCACGGTGAGGAGGTCGTCGTTGTCCATCTCCTTGGCGGCCTGGCTGACCAGGGTGGACACGGTCGGGCTGGCGGCCGAGGCGACGTGCAGGCTGACCCCGGTCGGTTCGACGATGAAGGCGGCATAGGCGAAACGACTACGCAGGTCCGCGTCGGCCGCCGTGGCGTCGGGCACGGTGTAGATGTCGAACGCGCCAGGCCGCGCGGTGCGCAACTGGTCGACGACGGCTGCGGTCGCCTGGGTCGAGCCGGCGACGATCACCGGTAGGTCGCGTGGGGCGGCCTTCTGGGTCGGCCAGGCGAACCACATGACGAGCAACGCCTGAAGCAGCACCATGCCGGCGACCAGGACGCTGGCACGAGCCAGTGGCTTCGGCTTGCGGGACATCTCTTCTCCTTACGAGCAGGCGGCCTCCCGGGCACAGCACTGTGATCTTCCGCCCAGCCGGCCAACGCATTCAGCGTCGTCACGAGATACGGTATCATTCAAGACGGTTTCATTCGCTACTAAACGAACCTCTGGGCGGATTGTGAGGAAGGCAACTGATGTGGCGGCCGACCGTGTCATGCGTCGTCGACCGCGTTCCGCCAGGCCGGCAGGGCGAAGATTGTCGAACTCGGGCCTCGGCGGTCGGACCGAAGATCAAGCTGAGGGATGGATGAACCGGGTCAACAGATCCACCAGTTGTTCGAGTTCGCCCGGCTCCAGCGCGGCGACCAGGCGATCGGTCAACGGCTTCGCGGCCACCTGAGCTGCGTCGAGAAGTTCGAGGCCCTGCGGAGTGATCTCCACTGCCCGCACCCGTCGATCACCCGGAACGGACTTTCGCACGGCCAGCCCCATGCGTTCGAGATCATCGACCACCCGCATGATTCCCGCCTTGTCCGACCCCGTCGCGGTGCCCAGGTCCCGCTGCACAGTGGCCCCGCGGTCGACCAGCACGATCAGTACGGACAGGTGGCGCAACTCGATGCCGAGCGGCCGGAGGGCCTCCGTCATCGCCGTGGCCGAGCGCCAGTGCGCCTGGCGCAGCAGCAGGCCGAGCGCGAAAGGCGCGGCACCTGCACCGCGACCGGCCGTAAGTGAAGGGGTGGTGGGGTGGGGGCCGTCGGCGGTCATGGGGGCATACTAGCTGCTGTCATTTCATTCGAAACGGTATCGTTTGAGCCGAGTTCGTCGAACAGCCGGCCGGCGGGCGGGACGCCTTCGACGCGGCCATGGGCGCGATGCTCGACGAGGTGCGCGGCTGGCGGCTGGCCGAGATGCGCAGGCGACGCGGTCTTCATCCTGAAGCTGATCGCCGACTTCGGCGACGAGCAGCTCAAGGTCGCCCAGGCGGGCCACCTGCCCCCGCCTAAACTGCACCGATGCCCCGCGACCTGCGCACCCTCCCGTGTCACTGCCACGTCTGCGATCCGCCCGCGCAGTCGACCGAGCGCCAAGCCCGCATCACCGGCGACGTGAACTCCCACGGCTGGCACGTCGTCGGGGTCCGGGAGCAGGAGCACGTGCCGGGCTGGGGCTACTCGATCGGCCTGTGGCACACCCACCGCAGCCTGGAACTCGCCGTCTTCGGCCTGCGCACGGAAACCTGCATGCAGGTGATCAACGCGGCAGGTGACCTGGTCAAAAACGGTCGCGAGTTCCGCCCGGACGACCTCGTCGACGACGTGATCAACAACTACCGGCTGGCCGTCAGATACATCCACAACAGCTGGTACGGCGACCTGTTCGGCCAGGCGCTGGACTTCTACCAGCAGCCGCCGCTGGCGTTCCTGCAGCTGGTCTGGCCGGACGAGCAGCACCGCTTCCCCTGGGACGACGGCGTCGACGAGCACTGCCGCGACGTCCAGCCGCAGCTGTGGCTGCCGCACGACGAGCACCCGGACGGGCCGTGGCGGAGGCTGCGCGACGAGGGACCGTGGCTGTTCACCGGCGGCTGCCCGGACGACATGGTCTATACGACGAAACGTGTCATGGCCGGTGAGACGACGGTGACGGGCGTCGTGCACGATTCGGACGGCGACTGGCAGTTCCTCGACGGCGGCAGCACCGAGGAGGGCGACGCGGTCCTGGTCCACCTGCGGCACGTGGTCGAGCGCCAGCCGCACGTCGTGGCGCTCGCCGACCTGCCCGAGGGCACCCAGTCCTGGCAGCAGCACGACGGCCGGTGGGTGCGGTTCCCGCACGCGTTCGCCGATGAGTGACCTGGCGGGCGGCACGGTCCGGGTCGACCGGAGTGCGGCGTTCCGGGCCAACGGCGTGTGGAGCCGGGAGGGCACGCTCCCGTTCCCGCTGTCGTTCCACGCCACGTCCGCCGGCGGCGTGCACAGCGTCGACGCGACCGCCGCGAGCATCTCCGAACTGGTGGACCTGCTGGCGGCCCATGCCCGGGGTCAGGCCCTGGTGCTGAACGTGAGCACGAACGACTGGCTGGACGGTGACTACCAGCAGCTGCCGCTCGGGCGGATCGCCGAGGAGCAGGGCGTCGCCGCGGAGGTGCACGACATCCGGTGGGCGGCTACCCGGCACATGTCCGACGATCTGCTGGTGATGCCGTGGTCGCGGATGCCGCGGTTGCTCGGCGGCTGGTATCCGTACGACATCGAGATCCTCGATGTGGCCGGGCCACTGACGTCGGCCGAGGTCGAGGAGCTGGTGCTGACGGTCAACACGCACAATGTCGGGAAGGCGCCGATCCTGCCGGTGCTGGCGAACGCGAGCCTCTGGTTCAGTGGACACGACGACTGCTATTTCAGCCTGGAGACGACGTCGGCCGAACTCCCGCCGCTGCTGCTGGCCAGGCTGCTCGCGGCGCAGGCCGGCGCGGCGCTGATCGAGGCCGCGGACCCGGCGGGGACACGGGAGGACGCCGTCGTCATGGTGCCGCAGCCGCCGGCGGGGCTCGCCGCCGAACTGCTGGGCATCGGCGGCCACTGGGTGGGAACGGTCGCGCAGGTCCAGGCGGGCGAGCAGGTCACGCTCGCGCTCGCGCCCACGAACGCCCGCTGGCGAGTGGCGGACTGGCTGCCCGACGTCATGCCCCATGAGCTGACGTTGGACGTGGTCGCCGGGACGTGGAGCCACCGCCTGTCGTAGCGGTGCGGGTGCTGGGCAAGGCACCGCCGCGTGATGCTATGACCAAACTGGAATGCCGGGCGGAGCAGGGCGTACTGGCTCCGGGAGAGTGAACCGTCGCGATGCGACAGCAGGCCTCTTCTGTCCGCGCGCCGCGACCCATAGCATTCTGGCCATGAGTGCGTTGAAGGTGACCAGGATCGGCGGCCGGCGGCTCGCCGTGGCGCTGGCTGTCGCGGTCGCGGTGGCCACCGGCGTCGCCACCATGTCGGCCTCGGCGGCGGCCCCGCTGACGGTCGCCGCGGCGCTGTCCGCTCAGGACGGACGGTCGGCGACGGTGGCCGGCTACATCGTCGGGCAGCCGACCGCGACGAACACGGTGATCAAGTCGGGATTCACCGGCGACACCGCGATCGCGATCGCCGACGCGGCGGCCGAGTCGAGCACTTCACGCATGCTGTACGTCCAGGTCACCGCGGCTTACCGCAGCGCCTTCGGGTTGCAGAGCAATCCCGGGCTGATGGGGCGGCAGGTGACCGTCACCGGGACGCTGACCGCGTACTTCTCGCACGGCGGGCTGAAGGACCCGACCTCGATGAGCCTCGGTGGCGGCTCGTCGCCGTCGCCCGCGCCGACCGGGTCGACCGGGCCGTACGACCCGACGTACTACGCGAGCGCGCTCGGCAAGACCGGTCCGGCGCTGCGCACCGCGCTGCACAACATCATCAAGGTGCAGACGAAGATCACGTACGCGCAGGTGTGGGAGGGGCTGAAGGCCACCGACCAGGACCCGAACAACTCCGCCAACGTCATCCTGATCTACAGCGGGCGCTCGCAGAGCAAGACGACCAACGGCGGCGGGGTCGACGACTGGAACCGCGAGCACGTCTGGGCGCAGTCGCACGGCGACTTCGGCACCGCGACCGGCCCCGGCACCGACCTGCACCACCTGCGCCCCGAGGACGTGACGGTCAACTCGACCCGTGGCAACAAGGACTTCGACCTGGGCGGCTCGGCGGTCGGCGAGGCTCCGGGCAACTACACCGACACCGACTCGTGGGAGCCGCGCAACGCGGTCAAGGGCGACGTCGCGCGGATGCTGATGTACATGGCCATCCGGTACGAGGGCGAGGACGGCTGGCCCAACCTGGAGCTGAACAACTCCACCAGCAACGGATCGGTGCCCTACATCGGCAAGCTGTCGGTGCTGTTGCAGTGGAACCAGCAGGACCCGCCGGACGCCTTCGAGAAGCGCCGCAACCAGGTCATCTACGACAGCTGGCAGGGCAACCGCAACCCGTTCATCGACCACCCGGAGTGGGCCGCGGCGATCTGGGGCTGACCGGTCAGCTCACCAGCCCGGCGATGAGGTTGATGGCGCCGGCCACGATGACCACGCCGAACAGGTACGCCACCAGCGCGTGCACCAGCACCGTGCGCCGCATCCGCCGGCTGCGCAGCGTCGTGTCCGACACCTGGTAGGTCATGCCGATGGTGAACGCCAGGTAGGCGAAGTCGCGGTAGTCGGGCTGCTCCTGCTGCGGCTCGCCGAACTGGACGGCTCCGCCCGGCGAGCGGAAGTACAGGTGCGCGTAGCGCAGCGTGAACACGGTGTTGACCACGACCCAGGAGACGAGCACGGTCGACCCGGCGACGGCGACGAACAGCCCGCGCAGCGAGCCGCTGTTCAGCCCGGCCAGCCGGAGCGCGACGAAGACGCCGGTCAGGCTGGCCACGCTCGCCGCGAGCAGCAGCAGCGTGGCGGAGCCCCGGCTCTCGTCCTCGCGTACGGCGAGCTTGCGGGTCGTGGTGCCGTTCGCCCTGATGATCATCGGCCAGGTGGCGAGCAGGAACGTCAGCGCCATCACGTTCCAGCCGCCGATGGCGGCCAGTTCCCAGGTGGTCAGCATGGCCAGCCCGGCGGCCGCGAGCGCTCCGAGGCAGGCGACGACGGCCGCGCGGCGCAGCGCGGGGGCGTGCCAGCCCAGCCACCGGTGGTAGAACGTGGGGGACGGGACGTCGGCCATGCACCCAGTGTCCACGGCAGCCCCGTGGACACCAGGTCATTCCGCGGACCACACCGAGTGCTGCGGGTCCTGCTTGGCGGTGTACATCGCCTGGTCGGCGCGGCGCAGGGTGCTCTGGGCGGGCTCGCCGGGCCGGCGCAGCGCCATGCCGACGCTGACCGCGCTGCCGCTGTCCCGGGCCGCGGCGACCAGCCGGTCGGCGACCCGGACGGCCTCCGCGGCGTCGGGCACGTCGAGCACCGCGACGAACTCGTCGCCGCCGACGCGGAACAGCTCGTCTCCGTGGCGCAGGGATTCGCGCATCGCGGCGGACAGTTCCATGAGCACCCGGTCGCCTTCGGCGTGGCCGAGCCGGTCGTTGATCTGCTTGAAGTTGTCGACGTCGATGACGAGCAGGGCGGTGCGGCCGGGCCGGGTCGCGGCGAGGCGTTCGGTGAACGGGCCGAGGTGGCGCAGGCCGGTGAGCGGGTCGGTCTCGGCCAGAGCCTGCATCTGCTGCAGCGTGCCCAGGCGCTCGTAGCATTCGGCGGCGTTGGCCATCAGCAGTTCGAGCACGGTGACGGTGCTCGGGTCGACGCGCACCGCCAGCTCGTCCATGACCAGCATCGCCACGTCGAGCCGGGGCTCGGGGGCCGAGGCTCGCACGGGGAAGGCGAGCAGGGTGCGCACTCCGGCCTGCACGAGCGGTTCGAAGCCGCGGACGTCCTCGCCGGCCGGGTCGCCCAGCGTGTGCGAGGCGCCGTGCCGGCATACGGCGTCCACCAGCTCGGCCAGGGTCTGCGGCGGGAGGTCGGCGACGCGCGCGGGCAGGTCGTGCGCGCCGGCGGCGGTGTGGGCGGCGGTCTGCCGGAGCGGATAGCGCGGCTGGCCCACCGGGACGACCCGCCGGGTGAGGACGGTCGCGCTGCCCAGGCCGGTGAGCTCGACGGCGGCCCGGCAGGCCATCTCGGCCAGCTGCGCGCCGCTGTGCGCGGTGGCGAAGCCGAGCGTGTGGCGCAGCAGCAGCTCGGCCCGTGTCTCGGCGGGCAGGCCGCCGAGTTCGTCGATGCGCCGCCGGAGCCGCCGGCCGACTTCGGCGAGCTCGTCGGCCCAGCGGGCGGGTTCGGCGACGACGTGGTCGAACTCGATGTTGAGCACGCCGATGGGCAGGTCGGCGGCTTCGCTGAGCGGGGCGCAGACCACGGAGCCGACGGGGCGTCCGGTGTGCAGGCCCGCGTACGCGATGGAGGCGTCGTCGATGGTGGTGGGCCGGCCGGTGGCCAGCACGTGCCCGACCACGCCGTAGTGGCTCGGCACCGCGGTGGGGGCCTGCCACGCGCCGCTGAACGCGACGACCGACAGCTGACCGGGGCTGAGCAGCAGCACGTCGACCGCGGCGCCGAGGTGGCCGTGCAGCACCGACACCGCGGCGTTGCAGGCGCGCACCACCGAATCGCAGCCGGCGGCGACCTCGGCCACGTCGGCGATGACGTCTTCACTGAGGTGGCGCACCATCACATCCCGCCGTACCAGGTACATCCCGACCCCGCGGACCGCTTTCCAGCCTAATGCCGCAAGAAAGATCGCCGTCTCGTATCGGAGAACGAGGTCAGTCCTCAGGCTCCGATACGAGACGGCGATCTTGGGGAAGGTGCCGGCCCGCACGGGGCGGGCCGGCGGGGCGGGTCAGATGCGGTAGATGGCCAGGCCCATGATGGCGGGCTTGCCGTAGGCGCCGGTGACGTTGATGTTGAGGACGCCGTCGGAGACCGTGACGGTGTACGCGCCGTTCTCGCGCCAGTGGCTCAGGGCCAGGTCACCGAGGTTGCTGGCCTTGAGGATGCCCTCCAGGGTGACGTTGAACCGGCGGGTGTTGCCCTGCACCGACTCCATCTCCCACACGTACACCTGGTAGGTGCCGTTGGCCACGGTCTGGCTCATGGTGATGGTGCCCAGGTCCGTGCCGAGCAGCCCGGTGTGGAGCATGTCCACGGTGGCGGCGTCGGGCAGCGGGCTGGGCGTGACGGTGTTGGTGTGGGCGGTGCCGCCGGAGACGGTGAACCCGGTGGACTGGGCCTGGGTCTGGCTGACCCACTGGTTGCCCTCGATGACGACCGCGGGCCCGTTTAGGTTGATGCCCTTGACGAAGCCGGTGGCCGGCGGGCTGGTCGATGGCTGCGGCGACGGCGAGGCCGGCGGCGCGGACGGCGACGGGGAGGTGGTGGACCCGCCGGTGACCACGGCCCGGTCGAGGGTGACGACCGTGCCGGAGGCGCCGGCGTTCTTGGTGCCGGTGTTGCGGATCCGCAGCGTGTGGTTGCCCGCGGACAGCACCGGGCTGGTCCAGACCGCGACGTCGCCGGTCTTGGTGGCGGCGTAGAGGTCGACGCTGACTTCCGTGCCGCCGTCGATGGACACCGCGGCGATGCCGTGGTGCGAGCCGGTCACGGCCCGGTAGACGACCTGGGTGCCGTTGAAGGCCATCGTCGCGGTCTCCCCGCTGTTGAGGCTCCAGCTCTGGCTGGCGTTGTAGTAGACCGCGGGTGCGGTCTCGTCGCAGGCGGTGCAGTGGTTCCAGCCGCTGTAGTTCCACTGGTTCTGCCCGGTTCCCTGCACCGAGTCGTCGACGTTGACGGTGCCCGGCGGCTGCGGTGAGGCGCTGGGCGACGGCGACGGCGAGGCCGGGGGAGAGGGCGGCGGCGACGACGGCAGGACGCCGCCGTTCTTGGCGATCAGGCGCGCGGCCTGGGTCGCGAACATCTGGTACGCCGGGTCGTACTGCGACTTGGACGTGTCGGGTTCGCCGTAGATGGAGAAGCCTTCGCCGTTGTCGGGCGGCCAGATGAACGTGGCCGGGTCGACGTTGTCGTCCTGCGGGTGCGGCTTGGTCGCCGGGGGCACGACCTTGCCCTCGACCCGCCAGGACAGCCAGCCCGCGCAGTCGTTGTTGTTGTAGATCGTGTCGGCCCAGCCGCTGTAGATGCCGGACCGGGTGACCTTCTCCGCCGCGCTGCGGGCCGGGTAGGCGAACTCCTGCATGAGCACGGGTTTGCCGCTGGCCGCCGCCGTCGCGCAGTGCTGGTTGATCAGGTTGTTGACCTGCGCGGGGGAGATGTTGTGGTACGTCGGGTAGGTGTGCCAGGTCTGGAAGTCGATCGCCGGCACGTTGGCGGCCTCGGTGGTCGGGTCGGAGCCCGCCTGACCGCCGTAGAAGCCCTCGCTGCCGGTGGTGACCAGCTGCTGGGCGCCCTGCGCCTTGATGTAGGACGCCATCTCCTGGTACCAGCCCTGGGCCAGGGACACCGAGCTGACCTCGGGCTCGTTCATCAGGTCCCAGGCGAAGATGGTCGGGTCGTCCTTGTACTTCACGCCCGTGATGCTGTTCGTGCGGTTGAGCACGAAGCTGACCCAGTCCTTGTACAGCTGCTTGGTGCGCGAGTCGCTGTAGAAGAACGTGTAGCGCTGCGCGTGGCTGGACCCGTTGTAGCCGGGGATGTACCACGAGTTGATCTGCTGGGTGCCGCCCGCCCACTGCCAGAAGTCCATCATCGCGATGTTGAGCTTCAGGCCGAGCTGTCCGGCCTTGGCGATGACGTAGTCCCAGCGGCCCAGCCCGTTGGTGGTGCTCGGGTTGAAGGCGTACGTGTTGGTGGCCGTGTCCCAGTAGATCAGGTACGTGCCGTGCATGCCCATGTTGGACGCGTCGCCGGTGCTGGCCGGGTTCCAGATGTGCGGCTTGGTGGTGCCGTCCAGCGACCCGGTGACCGAGTGCAGGATGCCGCGTACGACGTTGTAGTTGCTCGCGTCGGCGTAGCCGAGCACGGAGTCGACCTCGGCGCGGGTGCCCCAGCCGAGGTAGTGGCTGTTGGTGCCCGCGACGTAGAAGGGCTTGCCGTCGAGCATGAACTTGGTGCCCGACGTGGTGACGAAGCCGGGGGCGGCGTTCGCCTTGTTGCCGACCATCAGTGGTAAGACCACGGCGAGAACCATCGCCATCACGAGGGGAACGGTGAGCCGGTTGAGCCGAAGAGCTTTCATGCCAGGTCTCCTACCTGTGTCTCTCCTGGTGCTCTGGGGGGAGCGCCGCGTCCGGGGCCGGGCGCCCCGAACGCGACGTGCTTCGATTAATGCGCATCTTTGAACCAATACGGACACAGGCGTCCCCGGGTCCGCTCCTTGCTACGCCCGTCAGCCGGCTGCGGGCGGGTCCAGGGGTGGGAGGGCGTTCGCGGCGATGACCTGCCGGAACCAGTGGCCGCTGTTCTTGATCGTGCGGCGCTGGGTGTCCCGGTCGACGTGGATGAGGCCGAAGCGCTGGCTGTAGCCGTACACCCACTCGAAGTTGTCGATCAGTGACCACATCACGTAGCCGCGCACGTCCACGCCGTCGGTGATGGCGTCGTGCAGCGCGGCCAGGTGGGCGTGCAGGTAGGCGACCCGGCCCGCGTCGTCGACGCGCCCGTCCGGGCCGACGGTGTCGGCCGACGCCACGCCGTTCTCGGCGATGACGATCGGCACCGGGCCGTAGTCGTGGCGGATGCGGTTGAGCAGCTCGCGCAGCGCGCCCGCGTCGACCACGCCGTGGATGGTGGACGGGCCGTCGGCGGGGGCGACGTGCACCAGGCCGTCGCTGCCGACCCAGCGGTTGTACGGGTCGGCGGGGCCGGGACCGGCGGCGACGTACAGCGGCGTGTAGTAGTTCACGCCCAGTACGTCGATCGGCGCGGTGACCGTGGCCAGGTCCCCGTCGCGCACGAAGCCCCAGTCGGTGATGTGCGCGGTGTCGGCGATCAGGTCGGCGGGATACTCCCCGCGCAGCAGCGGGTCGAGGAAGATCCGGTTGCGCAGCGCGTCGGCGCGGCGCACCGCGTCGCGGTTCTCCGGCGTGTCCACGGGGGTGCGCACCGGGGCCGGGTTGAGCGCGACGGACACCTGCGCGGTGCGCGGCAGGGCCGCCCGCAGTGCCTGCACGCCCAGGCCGTGGGCCAGGTTGAGGTGGTGGGCCACGGTCAGGGTGGTGGCGTCGTCGGCGATGCCGGGGGCGTGGATGCCGGAGGCGTGCCCCAGGAACGCGGTGCACCACGGCTCGTTCAGGGTGACCCACAACGGAACCCGGTCGCCGAGCCGCGCCGCGACCAGCGCGGTGTAGTCGGCGAAGCGCCCGGTCATGTCCCGGTCGGCCCAGCCGCCCGCGTCCTGCAGCACCTGCGGGTGGTCCCAGTGGTACAGGGTCAGCATCGGCTCGATCCCGTTGGCCAGCAGCTCGTCCACCAGCCGGGAGTAGAAGTCCAGCCCCTTGCTGTTCGCCGCGCCGCGTCCGTCGGGCTGCACCCGCGGCCAGGACACCGAGAAGCGGTAGGTGTTCAGGCCGAGCTGCGCCATCAGCGCCACGTCGTCGCGGTAGCGGCGGTAGTGGTCGACGGCCAGGTCGGCCCGGTCGCCGTTGTCCACCCGGCCGGGGACGGAGGTGAAGGTGTCCCAGACCGACGGCGTACGCCCGTCGGCGTCCAGGGCGCCCTCGACCTGGAACGCCGCGGTCGCCGCGCCCCAGCGGAATCCCGCGGGGAACTCCGGGGGTGCGTGGCGGCGGTCGGGCGCGGTCTCCGTGGGGGCGGTCATCGGCGGCACTCCTTGCGGGTGAGGGCCCTGTCGGGCGGTTCAGCGCGTGCGGTAGACCCCGGTGCTGCCGCGCGGCAGCAGCCGGTAGGGCTCGGCGGGCTGGGAGTCGGCCCCCGGCCCGCCCTCGATGGCGGCGAAGAGCATGCGCGCCGCCTGCGCGCCCCGGCCCGGGATGTCGTGGGCCAGCGCGGTGAGCTTCGGGTTGACCAGACGGCACAGCCGGGAGTCGTTGAACGCGACCAGGGACAGCTCGTCCGGCACGGACAGGCCCATCTCCAGCGCCACTTCCAGGCCGGTCACCGCGGTGAGGTCGGTGTGGTAGATGATCGCGGTCGGCCGGTCCGGTGAGGCCAGCAGCCGCCGGGTGGCCTGCGCGCTGTCCTCGTCGGAGTAGTCGGCGCGCACCGTGGCCGGCTCGGGCAGGCCGCGCAGGCGGCACACCTCCCGCAGCGCCTCGGCGCGGTCCACGATGTGGCGCATGTTCGGGTCGCCGGACACGTGGGCCAGCCGCCGGTGGCCCAGCGCGGCAAGGTATTCCACGACGTCGGTCATGCCGGCCGCGTCCTGCGACCAGATGCTCGGCAGGCTTCCGGTGCCGGCGGGGCCGCCGATGACGACCGCGGGCAGGTGCAGGTCTTCGAGCACGCCGACGCGCGGGTCGTCGTCGCGCAGGTTGAGCACGATGACCCCGTCGACCCGGTGCTCGGCCCACCACCGGCGGTAGGTGGCGATCTCGGCCTCGGTGTCCTCGACGACCTGGAGGTTGAGCCCGCAGGAGCGGGCCGACAGCTCGGACTCCAGGCCGCTGATCAGCTCCATGGTGAACGGCTCGGCCCCGAGCAGCCGCGCGGGCCGCTGCAGGGCCAGGCCGATCGCGCCCGCCCGGCCGCCGCGCAGGGCGCGGGCCGCGCTGTGCGGCCGCCAGCCCAGTTCGGACGCCACGGCGAGGACCCGCTGCCGGGTCTCCTCGGAGACGCCGGGCTGGTCGTTGAGCGCGAACGAGACCGCGGACCGGGACACACCCGCGCGGCCGGCGATGTCGGCGATGGTCGGGCGCTTCACGGCCGTCCTCCGTTCCGCATGGGCAGCTCCCTGGCTGTTGCTACTAAACCGATTTCGTTACGGACCGGGACAGTAGCAGTGCGCTCCGTCGTGCGGAAGACCCCGGTCGATCCGAGGCGGAACCCGGCTGATCGCCGACGCAGGAGGGGATACAGGCTCATCTGCGGTAATGCTCCTCTACGGACATGGCGCAAAAGTTTCCGGCGTAACACGGTGTTGACGTACTTGCGGGGGCGGGCTATGGTCCCGGTCACTGTTTCGATTTAGTTCGCCATCGCGTCTAGATGGATCGCGACAGGACCGCCGGGGGATCGCTCCGGGGGCCCGCCCGATGCCGGCCGGACGCAACGCTTCCGCACCTCTCCACGCGCATCGCACCTCACAGGAGTTCACTATGGAGCATGCTCGATCCAGGAAGTCCCGCCGGAGGCCCGGCGTCGTCCTGAGCGCGCTGCTGCTGGCCGCGTCGCTCGTCACGGCCGCCTGCGGCAGCTCCGACGAGCCCGAGGCCGACAGCGGCCCGGTCACCATCAGCTGGGGCTGGTGGAGCAACACCCCCGAGAAGGACGCGCTCTACCGCAAGTGGCTCGACGGCTTCGAGGCCGCCAACCCCAACATCAAGATCAAGTCTGAGTTCCTGCCCTGGGACGCGTACTGGGACAAGGTGAAGACCACCACCGCCGGCGGCAACGCCTACGACGTGGTCGGCCTGTGCTCCTGCTTCGCGGCGTCGTACTTCGACAACGAGGTCTTCGCCGACCTCAAGAAGATGGACGGCTACGCCGACGCCATCAAGGGCGCGCAGCCCGGCCCGGTCGGGGTGTTCGGCTGGCAGGACAAGCAGTACGCGATGCCCGTCGGCATTTCCGTGCCGCTGATCGGCTACAACAAGGACTTGTTCAAGGCCGCCGGGGTGGCCACGCCCGACCCGGCCGTGCCGATGACCTTCGACGCCTTCAAAGAGATGGCGAAGAAGCTCACCAAGGTCAACGGTTCCGGCAAGGTCACCCAGTACGCCCTGCACCCGGGCAGCCTCAACTTCTGGGAGTCGCTGATCGGGATGCGCGGCGGCTCGATGTACGACAACTTCGTCAGCCCGAGCAAGGTCACCGTGAACAGCCCGCAGGGCATCGCGGGCCTGGCCGACTACGCCAGCCTGTTCACCGACAAGATCGTGCCGCCGATCGACGAGCAGCGCGAGAACCAGTGGCTCAACGGCGACCTGGACAGCCTGCGTACCGGCAAGGTGGCCATGGCCCGGGTCGGTCCCTGGAACTTCGCCGACATCGCCGCCAAGTCCCCGAACATCGGCGTCTTCCCCCTGCCGAAGGTCGGCGACAGCCTGGTCCTCTACTCCGGCGCCAACGGCTACGCCGTCTCCGCCGAGAGCGAGCACCAGAAGGAGGCCTGGGCGTTCCTGAAGTGGATGCTCAAGACCGAGAACCAGGTCGAGTTCGCGAAGTTCAGCGACGTGCCGGTCGACGCCGAGGCGCTGAAGAAGCTGCCGGACTTCATCACCCCGAAGGACTTCGCGCCGACCCTGCTGGCCTCGGTGCCGGCGTTCCGCCCCGGTCTGCTGACCGTCAAGGAGGAGCTGGGCAAGGACGTCGGCCTGATCATCGACGACCTGGGCCGCGGCAAGCTCACCCCCGAGCAGGCCGCCGGTGAGATCGAGAAGAAGGGCAACGCGCTGCTGGCGCAGTAGCCCTTTCCCTCCCGGCGACGCCCCACACGCGCGGGGCGTCGCCGGCCGGGCCCGGCCACCACGGGGGTGGCCGGGCCCACCCCGCCCGACCCCCATCCGCGCCCGTTCCCGCAGGTCCCGACCGGAGGCGTACCGCATGACCATGGCTCTTCACCCGCAGCGGCCCAAGCGCCGCTGGTGGCGGCGGGAGGGGGTGCAGGGATACCTCTACATCAGCCCGTGGCTGCTGGGCTTCCTGATGTTCGGCGTCGCGCCGCTCATCGCCGCGTTCATGACCAGCCTGTCCAAGGCCAACGTGTTCCGCACGATCCGGTTCGTGGGCACCGACAACTACTCCAAGATCCTCACCGACGACCCGGTGTTCGCCACCATCGCGGGCAACATGCTGATCTACGTGATCGGCTCGACGGTCATCTCGATCGGCCTGGGCCTGATCCTGGCCCTGCTGCTGTTCAAGGACTTCCGCGGCAACCACGTCTTCCGCACCCTGATCTACGTGCCCAGCCTGCTCGTCGGCATCGCCACCGCGTACCTGTTCAAGCAGGTGTTCCGGGGCGGCGAGGTCGGCCTGGCCAACATGTTCCTGAGCCTGTTCGGCACCGAGCCGATCAACTGGCTCGGCGACTCCGACAAGCCCTGGCTCGCGCTGGTCGCGCTGATCCTGGTCAACGTGTGGTTCGCCGGCGGCACCATGCTGATCTTCCTGGCCGGCCTCAAGGGCATCCCGGCCAGCTACTTCGAGGCCGCCCGGGTCGACGGGGCCGGGCCCTGGCAGATGTTCCGCAAGGTCACCCTGCCGCTGCTGTCGCCGGTCATCGTGTTCAACACCGTCATGGCGCTGATCGGGCACATCCAGGTCTTCGAGACCCCGCTCGCGTTCGCCAACAGCGGCGGCGTGGCCACCGGCAACCCGCTGGGCTACGAGAACAGCCTCGGCACGTTCGTGACCTACCTGTACGTCAAGGGCTTCGTCTACCAGGACATGGGCTACGCGTCGGCGCTGGCGTTCATCATGTTCGCCGCGACCCTGGTGCTGACCGGCCTGGTGCTCTGGCTGGCCCGGCGCTTCACCGCGTACGGCGACGCCGACCAGAACTGACCCGGAGGACTGCCATGCAAGACGTGTTGGAGCGCCCCGCCGCGACCACGCCCGCCCCGCCCGCCAAGAACACGCTCAAGCGCCGCCGCAACCCGCGGGCGCGCTGGGAGCTGACCGCGCGGATCGCCGCGCTGAGCCTGTTCTGCCTGCTGCTGCTGTTCCCGTTCGTGTGGCTGGTGTCGCAGTCACTCAAGGACACCAACCAGTACTTCGCCGTGCCGTTCGAGTGGATCCCCAGCCCGTTCCGCTGGGAGAACTTCACCGACGTCATCTTCAAGTACGAGTTCCTGCACTACATCGGCAACAGCCTGTGGCTCGCCGTCTACGCCGTGGTGGTCAACATCCTGTCGTCGTCGTTCGTCGCGTACGGCTTCTCCCGCTTCCGCTTCCCCGGCCGCAACGCGCTGTTCATGGTCGTGCTCGCCACCATGATGCTGCCCGGCCAGGTCATGACGATCTCGCTGTACCGCTTCTACCGCGAGATCGGCTGGATCGACACCTTCTACCCGCTGCTGATCCCGAAGCTGTTCGGCGCGGCGTTCGAGATCTTCCTGTTCCGCCAGTTCTTCCTCAGCCTGCCGCGCGAGGTCGACGAGGCGGCCCGCATCGACGGCTGCGGCACCCTGCGCACCTGGTGGCACATCATCCTGCCGCAGTCCAAGCCGGTCATCATCGTGGTCGCGGTGTTCACGTTCCTCGGCAGCTGGCGCGAGCTGTTCGGCCCGCTGATCTACCTCACCGGGGAGGAGAACCGCACCCTGCCGCTGGGCCTGCTCTACTTCACCTCGCCGTTCGGCTCGTCGCTGCCCATGCTCATGGCGGCCATCGTCATCTCGCTCATCCCGCCCGTCGTCCTGTACGCCCTCGGGCAGAAGTACATCGACAAGGGCGTCGCCATCGCGGAGATCAAATGAACCTGCCCCAGCCTGTAGCTCTCGACCGGCCGCTGGACCGGTCCGCGCTGCCCGCGCCCGTCCTCGACGCCGCACCGGAACTCGTCGAGCTGTACTGGGCCGCCTGGGAGCTGGCGTACCAGCACGTCGTCACGCGGGAGGGGGCGCCGCGCTCGCCGTACATGGACGAGGGGTTCGACCCGGACACCATCTGGATCTGGGACACGTGCTTCATGGCGCACTTCTGCAAGTACGCCCCCGACCTGTTCCCGGGCGTGGAGAGCTTCGACAACTTCTACCGCCCGATGTACGACGGCGCGCCGACGTCCCTGAAGATCCACCACCCGGACAACCCGCCGCTGTTCGCCTGGTCCGAGCTGGAGTACGTCCGGCACACCGGCGACCTGGACCGGGTCCGCTGGCTGCTGCGGGATCGTCGCTATCTCCAGCAGCACTTCGCCTTCATGGAGGGCACCCCGGCGGGCAGCCGCTTCCCGCACAGCAACATCGCGACCACGGTCGAGCGCGTGCCCCGCGGCTACCTGTGGGAGGGCGTGACCAGCGGCATGGACAACACGCCCCGCGCGCCGATCCAGGGCGAGCACGGCACGTCCGGCGGCATCCTGTGGTTCGACGTCGCTGCGCAGCAGGCCCTGTCGGCCCGGTCCATCGCCACGCTGGCCCGGCTCATCGGCTCCGACGACCTGGCGGAAGAGTACGACGCGCATCACGCGCGGCTCGTCGCGCTGGTCGACGACTTCTGGTCGGCGGAGCACGGTTCCTACTTCGACCGTTTCGCCGAGGAGCCCTACAACTTCCACCGGGTGCGCACGCCCGCGGTGTACTGGCCGCTGCTGGCCGGCGCCTGCGACGCGACCCAGGCCGACGCGCTGGCCGCGGCGCTGGCCGACCCGAAGTGCTTCGGCGGACCGGTGCCCTGGCCGTCGGTGGCCCGCGACGACCCCGAGTTCCGCCCCGACGGCATGTACTGGCGGGGCGGCGTGTGGATCCCCGTCGCGTACGCGAGCGCCCGCGCGCTGGCCGACTCCGGCCACGCCGACCTGGCCCACCGCGCCTCGCTCGACCTGATCCGGCACATGGCCGACACCTGGTCGTCGTACTCGCCCGCGACGATCTGGGAGGCCTACTCACCCACCCGCCCGGCGCCGTCCACCGCCAAGGACGACCGCACCCCGGTCCGCCCCGACTTCTGCGGCTGGTCGGCCCTCGCTCCGATCTCCATGCTCATCGAGCACGTGCTCGGCTTCCGCGTGGACGCCCTCACCCGCACCGTCCACTACCGCCCCCACCTGCCCGGCCGCACCGGCATCCGCAACCTCCGCGTGGGCGAGACCCGCGTCACCGTCATCGCCGACGACTCCACCCTCACCGTCACCACCGACGCCCCCATCACCTTCTCGCTCCCGGACCGCGACATCCCCCTGGCCCCCGGCCACCACACCCTCGAAAGGAAGGGCACCTTCACATCGCTATAGGTAGCGGAAGGGCACCTTCTTAACGTGGCGATGGGGCTGAGCTGCGGCGGTATGCGCGGCGGCCCGCGATGGGCGTGGCGGCCGGTGTTCGTGATGCGTGTGCCAACCGGCTCGTGGTGGGCGTGTCGGCCGGTCCGTAATGGCATGCCGGCCGAGCCGGCTACGTTGCCGCCGGGCGAGACGCGGCAAGATCTGTTTTTGTGGACGCCTGACGTCGTCATGACGACACCCAGCGTCCACAGAAACAGATCTTCGCTTGTCGCCGCCGCTCTCGCGGTGGCCCTCGGCTCCCATCGCCTGCTTGGCGAGGTCGACCACGTCACCGACGAAGCCGATCATCAGGTCTTCCCGGTTCCAGGTGTCGGGTCCGTCGTGACGCCGCAGGCTATCGCGCCGACCCGCCAGCGCACCGCCCGAGAGCGCTCCGACGCGGCTCACCCCAGGCGTCGCGTTAAGAAGGTGCCCTTCCTATACGGAAACCGATGTGAAGGTGCCCTTCCTTTCCAGTGGGGGGAGGGCTTGCCAGGTCACGGGGAGGTGGCGCATGACGAGGGCTCCGTCCAGTTCGATGGTGCCGATGGGGAACAGGCAGTGGTCGTCGTAGAAGGACGAGCGGGCGTGCAGGACCTGGGCGGGTTCGACGTCCCAGCAGTGGGAGAGCAGGCGCAGGCCTTCGTAGACGCCGGGGCGGCGGGACACCGAGTAGCCGTCCGCACCGGTGCGGAAGAAGCGTGCGGCCTCGTCGAGGTCGGCGAAGAGCGCGCTGCCGGTCAGGTGGTCGGTGATGCGGGCGTGCACGTCGACGGACGCCTCGTCGTCGGTGGACCGGAAGGACACCCGCAGGTCGGTGTCCGTCTCGGCGACGGTGAAGACGGATCGGTGGTGCCAGCCGGGGTAGAGCCGCCCGCCGAGCGCGACGGTCGCCCGGGAGTGGCTGTCGCGGCGGGGGATGAAGACGCCGCTGCGGACCCCGTCGGGGGTGTCCCACTCGACGGCGAGGCGGTGCGCGCCGTTTTCGGTGGCCGGTAGCCCGGTGACGTGCGGCATGCCAGGCAGCCGGGTGCCGGCGAGGCGGATCAGGCAGATGCCGACCACGGCCGCGCCGCGCACGAGCTGCGGCCGGAAGGGCTCGGGCAGCAGGCGGGCGACCAGGTCGGGGTCGGCTCGGTAGTTCACCAGCAGGCGACGCTGGATCTCGCTCTGTACGCGCGGCAGCATCTCGGCAGCTCCTTCAGCATTTGAGCATATGCTCAAGTCGCACTGTAGGCCAGTTTGAGCAAATGCTCAAGATGCCTGCGGGGCAGACGACGGCGGCGGCGGTGCAACCCCGCGAGGGTGCGCCGCCGCCGTGTGCGGGAGCGGTTGGGGACCGGACCCCCGGCCGCGATTGGGGCGCAGGGTCGGGGATCCGGCAGTTGTGGGGGCGGTCAGCCGGCGATGGTGGCGTGCATCTCCCAGATCATCACTTCGGCCGGACCGCTGGCGGTGATGCGGTGGCCGCCGCTGCCGGTCAGCCGCACCGAGTCGCCCTGGGCGAGGGGGCCCGCCTGCTCCATGGTCACCGCGCCGCGGGCCACGAACACGTGCAGGTACGGCGCGTTCGGCAGCTCGACGCTGCCGCCCGCCTCCAGGCGCGCGACGTGCAGCGCGGCGTGCCGGTTCTTGATCCGGATCGCGGAGGCGCCGGTGTGCTGCTTCATGCCGGAGGCCACCGTCACCAGGCCGCCGCGCAGCAGCTCGTCGTCGATCTCCAGCTGCTCGTAGCCGGGCTTGATGTTGTCGGTGTCGGGCACGACCCACATCTGGATGAAGTGCACCGGGTCGGCGTGCTTGTTGCCCTCCAGCCGCCAGGAGTCGTTCTTCTCCGAGTGCTGGATGCCGGTGCCCGCGCTCATCCGCTGGGCCAGGCCCGGGTAGATGATGCCGGAGTGGCCGGTGGAGTCCTGGTGCACCAGCGAGCCGCGCAGCACCCAGGTCACGATCTCCATGTCGCGGTGCGGGTGGGTCTCGAAGCCGAAGCCGGGCTTGACGATGTCGTCATTGTTGACCAGCAGCAGCCCGTGGTGGGTGTTGCGCGGGTCGTAGTGCCGACCGAACGAGAACGAGTGCTTGGAGTCCAGCCAGCCGATGCGGGTCTTGGCCCGCTCGTCGGCGTACCGGACGTCGATGAGCTCGCGGCGGGGCTTGGCGGTGGAGGTCTTCACGGCCGTTGCCTTTCGATCGGGTCGTTGCGTTGTCAACGAGTTCAGCATACACGACATTGTTGCGTGGTCAACTATTCCCGGTAGAGTGTGAGGCATGGCTGAGACGCGGTGGCTGGACGACGACGAGCAGGCGACGTGGCGGGCATACCTGGAGGGCACCCGGCTGCTGATCCACGCGCTCGACCGGCAGCTCGAAACGGACTCCGGGGTCTCTTTCGCCGATTACGAGCTGCTCGTGCTTCTCTCCGAGGCGCCGGGGCACCGCCTGCGCATGCGCGATCTCGCCGACGCCAGCTTCACCTCCCGCAGCGGGGTGACCCGCGCGGTGACGCGCCTCGAAGATGCCGGGTGGGTGCGCCGGGTCGAGTGCGACGCCGACCGGCGCGGCATGCACGCCGAGCTCACCGAGGCCGGCGCGGCCAAGCTCGCCGAGGCCGCCCCCGGCCACGTCAGCGCGGTGCGCGAGCACATGTTCGACCACCTCGACGAGGCCGACCGCGCGCACATCCGCGACGCGTACACCCGCATGCGGGCGCACCTGCGCGGCTGACTCCGGCTGGGCGCGCCGCGAGCTTGGCGCGGTCCGCCGACTATCGTGTACCGATGCCCGAGGGACACACCGTACGCCGGCTCGCCGACCGGCACCGTGAGCTGTTCGCGGGGGAGCCGGTCGCCGTCACCAGCCCGCAGGGCAGGTTCGCCGAGGGCGCGGCCCGGATCAGCGGCGCGGTCCTGCTCGACACCGAGGCGTACGGCAAGCACCTGCTGCACCACTACGGCGACGTCACCCTGCACGTGCACCTGGGGCTCTACGGCAAGTTCGCCGACGGGGACCTGCCCGTCCCGCCCCCGGTCGGGCAGATCCGGCTGCGGATGGCCAACACCCGGCACTGGCTCGACCTGCGTGGCCCGACCGCCTGCGAGCTGCTCGACCCGCCCGAGGTCGACGCGCTGCGCGCCCGCCTGGGCGCCGACCCGCTGCGGGCCGACGCCAAACCCGAGCAGGCGTACGAACGCATCCGGCGCAGCAACAACGCGCTGGCCGCGCTGCTGCTCGACCAGTCGATCGTGGCCGGCACCGGCCTCATCTTCGTGCTGGAGGCGCTGTTCCGGGCCGGGCTCGCGCCGACCGCGCCCGGCCGCACCCTCACCCCGGACGGCTGGCGGGAGCTGTGGGCCGACCTGGTCGACCTGATGGGCAAGTCGGTGCTCAGCGGCCGCATCGACACGGTGCGCCCCGAGCACGAGCCCGAGGCGATGGGCCGGCCGCCGCGGGTGGACCGGCACGGCGGCGAGGTCTACGTGTACCGCCGCCCCGACCAGCCCTGCCTGGTCTGCGGCACCTCGGTCAGCCGCGGCGAGCTGGCCGGGCGCAACTCGTACTGGTGCGCCACCTGTCAGAAGGGTGCCTCGTGAAGCGATACGCCGGGCTGCTGCGCGGGATCAACGTCGGCGGCCACAAGAAGATCTCCATGGCCGACCTGCGCAAGCTGGTCGAGGGCCTGGGCCACGAGGACGTGAAGACGCTGCTGCAGAGCGGCAACGTGGTGTTCGGCAGCGCGAAGTCCGACCAGGCGGCGCTGGCCGCGGAGCTGGAGCGGGCCATCGAGGCCGAGCTGGGCATGTCCGTCGGCTGCCTGGTGCGCGACGGGGCCGACCTGGCCCGGATCATCGCGCACGACCCGCTCGGCGACGTGGCCGACAACCCGTCCCGCCACTTCGTGGTGTTCCTGTCCGGCCCCGTCGACCCCGCCAAGCTGGCCGAGGTCGAGGCGCTGGCCAAACCGGGGGAGCGGCTCGCGGCAGGCGAGCGTGAGGTGCACATGTGGCTGCCCGACGGCGCAGCCGAGACCAAACTGACCCACCTGCTCTTCCAGAAGCGCCTCGGCGTGACCATCGCCACCGCCCGCAACTGGAACACCGTCACCAAACTCGCCACCCTCCTCACCTGACCGCCCACGCCCCGCCCCGCCGCGTTGATCATGAACTTACGGCCGTGTTCGACGGCGTGTCGCCACCCTGCCACCGTGATCACCAAACCGGGTTGCGGGCCTGTCCGGTGATCACGGCGTTGAGGTAGGGACACGCCGGTGAACACGTCCGTAAGTTCATGATCAACGCGGCGGGGCGGGGCGGGGCGTGGCGGCCGACTTCATCAGCCG
>NZ_JAAOTI010000003.1:448712-486119 GCF_011297315.1 Catellatospora chokoriensis | reverse complement strand
GGAGAACGCGGGTCCGCCCCACTGGTAGGCGAGGACCCAGATGTTGCGCGGGGCGAAGTAGAACAGCGACGGTGCGACGGTGGCCGACGACATGGTGTTCTGGCTGGCCGAGGCCATGTCGGACCAGATGGTGAACAGGCTGAAGTTCATCGAGCCCCAGGTCGATCCGTTGTCGTGGGTGGTGGCGTAGACGAGTTGCCTGCCGTTGTAGGGGGCGGTGGTGAAGTCCTTGAGCGAGACCCAGCCCGACTTCGGGGTCGCCAGCACGCCGGTCGAACTCCAGCGGTAACTCGACGGGAGCGTGCACGAGCCAGGCGTCGACGGCGATGGCGACGACGTGGGTGACGGACCCGCCGTCCGCGAGGGGGATGGAGCCGTGGTCGGCGCTGTCGTCGGTGCCGTGCTCCCGGTGCACGCCACACCGTTGACGGCGAAGTTCGTGGGCACCGGGTTGCTGCTCGTCCACGACCCGTTGAAACCGAACGACACGGTCGCGTTGGTCGCGACGGATCCGTTGTAGCTCACGTTGCTCGCCGACACCGCTGCACCGTTCTGCGTCAGCGACGTGTTCCACGCCTGCGTCACCGTCTGTCCGGCGTTGAAGGACCACGTCAATGTCCACCCGCTCAGCGGATCGCCCAGGTTGGTGATCGAGACGTTGGCGCCGAATCCGCCCGGCCACTGCGACGACACGGCGTAGTTCACCGAGCAGCCGGCGACGGCAGCGTCGGCGGGCATCGCCACGAAGACCGTTGTCGATGCCAGCAATGCGGCACCGGCTGCCGACAGGCTGACGATGATTGATCTCGGTCTTGCCATTGGCACACTCCTGACAGGTAGGCGATCACCTCTGTGGAACTGGGAATGTGATCGCTAACATTCGTGTCGAACATGTTACGGGAGCGCTCCCAGACATACAACCATGAGAATGGATGTGATGCTTTGTGGTCGACCAATCCGGAAGTGCCGGCGGCAATCTGCCCAGGTAAAACGGTTGCGGACATGATTTTCGCTGACCTCGACATCCTGATGTGTCGACGGCGACCCGCGCGGTAGATCGCTCAACGACTTCGCTCACCTGGTTTCGTTTGAAATGCGCGGGAAACTTGTTGCGAAAAGCTGTTATGCCGCGCCTTGCGCGGTGGTCGCATTCCAGCGAGAAAAGCTGACCTCCACGGCGACCGTCTCGTTGTCGGGCACATTTCTCGGCTGGCGACGATGTGAGCACGGTCACCGCCGGATCGGCCGGAAACCAGGCTCGCGCAGCGAACCCCGGCCGGTTCCGGTGCATCGGGATGAGGTCCGGCGGGCTCTGCCTGCCACCGAACACGCAACGCACAGGAGCTGACCATGACCCTCGCGACCACGCTGACACCCGGCGCCCACCAGGTGGAGATCGACGGGATCCGGCAGGTCTACCACGTCGCCGGAACCGGGCCGGTCTGCCTGGTGCACTCCGGTGGCCCCGGCATGAGCTGGGAGTACCTGCGCATGCCCGCGCTGGAGGCCCACCTGACGATGGTGTATCTCGAGCCGGTCGGCACGGGCGCCTCCGGCCGCCTCACCGACCGGCGCGACTACCGCATCGACGCGTACGCGCGGTTCGTGCACGGCGTGCTCGACCACCTCGGCGCACCCCAGGCGTACCTGCTCGGGCACTCGCACGGCGGGTTCGTCGCCCAGCGCTACGCGCTCGACCACCCGGACCGGCTCGCCGGCCTGATCCTGCACTCCACGTCACCGGTCACCGGGCCGGAATTCTGGACCGACGCGATGGCCAACCTCGCGCGGCTGCCGGAGCGGCTGGCGCACCGGCCGCAGGCAGCGGCGATCCCCGCCGTGTTCCCGCAGGCCCTGGCCGCGACCGACGACGAGACCTTCTCGGTGCTCATGCGCCAGGTGCTGCCGGCGTACTTCGCCGACTACTGGGCCCAGGAGGACGAACTCGCGCCGGCCTTCGCCGCGTTCCGCGCCTGGATCGACCCGTCCGGCGGTGAGGAGCCCGCCCCGTTCGACGTGCGCGACGAGCTCGGCTTTCTCGACGTGCCCGCGCTGATCGTCAGCGGCGACCAGGACTTCATCTGCGGCAGCCGCTGGGGCAGGATGCTGCACGAGGCCCTGCCGACGTCGCAGCTGCTCGTGCTGGACTGCGGGCACATGGCCCACCTGGAGCGGCCGGCGGCGTTCAGCCGTGCGGTCGTCGAGTTCGTCGAAGGGCAGACCGGCTCGGCGGCGTAGCCCTGCACCCTCGCGGCCCGGGACCTCGTCCCGGGCCCGTCCGGCAAGCGTCGTGGAATTCGTCACGGCAGGCCGCGTCTGTTCGGCGCCGGCGTCGGCCGGACGTACCGTCGCGAGCAGGGCCGGTGGGACGGCCGCGGCCGACGCCGACGATCGGGGGGCATCGCTTGTTCGCAACTTCAGACACGGACGAGGACCTGGTCCGCGCGGCGTGGTCCGGGGATGCGACGGGCCTGGCCGTGCTGCTGGCGCGGCACCGGGCCGGCATGCTGGCGGTCGCGCTGGGCGTGCTCGGGTACGGGCCCGACGCCGAGGACGCGGTCCAGGACGCGATGCTGGTGGCGATGTCCCGGATCGGCCAGGTGCGCGACCCGGCGGCGGTCGGCCAGTGGCTGCGGACCATCGTGCGCAACAACTGCCGGATGCGGTTGCGTTCCACCCGGCCGGTGCCGATGGCCGATCTCGCCGGGCTGCCGCTGGCCGCGGGCGGGCCGACGCCGGACGAGCTGCTGGAACAGCGGGCCCAGCGGGATTGGATCTGGCACGCGCTGGCCGGGCTGTCCGAGCCCGTCCGCATGGTCACGCTGCTGCGCTACTTCAGCGACGTGACGTCGTACGAGCAGATCGCCGCGCTGTGCGGGGTGCCGGTCGGCACCGTGCGCAGTCGGCTGAACCAGGGCCGGACCCGGCTGACCGAGCTGCTGCGGGCGTCCGCCGAGCTGGCCCACGACGACGCCACCAGGCTGGCCCAGGCGCGGCGGCGGGAGGCCGAGCAGACCCTGGTGGCCGCGGAGCGCGGCGAGTTCGAGCAGGTCGTACGGTATTCGTGGTGGCCGGACCTGGAGGTGGTCACGCCGGACGGGCGGTCCAGCCGAGGCCCGGACGTGCTGCTGGCGGGAATGGACCTCGACCTGACGGACGGGGTACGCCAGCGGATCAGGAACGTGGTGGTCAGCGGGGACGTGCTGATCTGGGAGGCCGATCTGATCAACCCGCCCGACGATCCGGAGCACTGCCCGCCGGGAGTGGTCTGGGCGCAACGGCTGCGTGACCGGCGGGTCAGCCGGATCCGGCTGTTCCACCCGCGCCCCGCGCTGCCGGGAGGCTGACGGGGCGCGGCGGCACCTGGACCGGTGCAGGGTGCGCCCGGCGCCGGGCGCACCCGGCGCGCTCCTATCGCGGGCAGGCCACGCAGGTCCTGGCGTGGGGCAGCAGTTCGAGCCGGGCGAGGGGGATCGCGGCCGCGCATACCTCGCACGCGCCGTAGCGGCCCTGCTCGATGCGGCGCAGCGCCGCGACGGTGTCGGCGAGGCTCTGGCGGGTGCCGGCCAGCAGCGCGCCGTGGGCGGCGGCTTCGGCGGCATCGGGGGCGGCGGCGGTGAGGTCGGACAGGTAGGCGGTCTGCTCGTCGCAGGTGTGCCGGAGTCGTTCGTGGATGCCGGCGAGCCAGTCGTCGTGGTCGGTCGTGTCGAGCGTGGTCATGCTTCCTCCATTTGTCGGTCGGGTACAAAAAATCGGGCCGGAGCCGGTGTGCTCCGCCCGATGCGCCGTGCTCCGTGGATCGGCGACTAGTGCGGTGCCTCGACCGTGCGGAGGTCGGGCCTGCGCAGCGCGGCACGGGTGCGCGGGCAGCGGGCACCGGCACGACCGCGGTCGCCCCGCGGCTCGCCGGTCACCTGGATCGCTGCCGTCGTCATGCAGCCACCATAGGTCGCGTTCCCGAAGGCGGCAACCGGACCGCCGGCGTCCACGCGGTCGCGGGGGCCGTCGCACGTTGACTGCCGTTCACCATGCTGTTACAGAACCAAAATATTTGCGTAGGCAACGATTTTGGCGACCGGGCGCGTTTCTTCGGCATCACCACCGAACGACGGAGCACCTCTTGCACACCCGAACAGCCATCGCTGTAGCCACCCTGCTCACCTTCCTGAGCGGCTGCACGAGCGGATCGTCCACACCCGACACCGCCGCATCGCCCGCCCCGGCCGCGTCCTCCAACGGCCTCACCGGGGAGTACGCACCCTTCGCGGCAGGGCTCTCCCGACCGGTCGTCGACTCCCAGTATCCCCAGCACGGCACCGACGCCCTCGACGTGTTGCACTACGGCCTGGAGTTGGCCTGGTCACCCGCCGAGCGGGTGCTCACCGGCACAGCCACGGTGCACCTTCGGCCCACCCGCGACGCGGAGTCGTTCAGCCTCGACTTCAAGCCGTACACGATCACGAGCCTGACCGTGGACGGCAAGCCCGCGACCGGTGCGGTCACCAAGGAGAAACTGGTGGTACAGGCGCCGGTGAAAGCCGACGCGCTCGTCACGCTCGTCGTCGGCTACCGGGGCAAGCCCAGCACCACCCCCTGGCCGACCACGACCCGCGGTGACAACCACCCGCTCGGCCTGACCGTCTCCGCCGACGGCGGCCTGTGGACCATGCAGGAACCGTTCGGCGCGTTCACCTGGTACCCGGCCAACGACCACCCGTCCGACGAGGCGCTGTACGACATCGCGGTGACCGCACCCCCGGGCTGGTCTGCGATAGCGTCGGGCACCCCGCAGGGCCGCCAGGGCGACACCTTCCGCTACCGCAGCACGGTCCCGGTCGCCTCCTACCTGACGACCCTGGCGGTCGGTAAGTACGAGAAGGCCACCGGCACCGGCCCGCACGGGCTGCCGATCACCTACTGGTACCACGCCGACGAGGCGTCGTACCTGCCGATGATGCAGAAGACCACCGAGCACCTGCAGTGGCTGGAGAAGCACTTCGGCCCCTACCCGTTCGACTCGGCGGGCGTCGTCATGGTCGAATCGCCCTCGGCCATGGAGACCCAGCAGATGGTCACCATGGGGGATCGGTTCGGGCAGATGGGGCCCCGGTCATTCGACGGCACGCTCCTGCACGAGTGGGCCCACCACTGGTTCGGCGACGCCGTCACCCCCGCCGACTGGAGCGACTTCTGGCTCAACGAAGGCTGGGCCCTGTACGCCCAGCGGCTGTACGAGGCCGAGACCTACCCGGGCGAGATGAGCCCGGCCGAGCGCATCGCGCAGAACCGCGAGCTCGACGGCACCTACCGCAAGCAGTACGGCCCGCCCGGCAAGCCCAACGCCGCCGAATTCGGCAACACCTGCATGTACACCTGCGTCGCCGGCATGCTGCGCCAGCTGCACCAGGCCCTGGGCGATGACCGCTTCTTCGCCCTGGCCCGCGGGTGGGTCCAGGACAACCTGCACACCCAGCAGAGCCGCGCCTCGTTCACCGCGTACGTCAACCGCAAGACCGGGCACGACTTCACCGCCCTGCTCGACGCATGGCTCGACTCGCCCACCACGCCTGCGGAGACCGGCCCGCTGCCGAGCTGACCACCGAGGGCGTTCGCGACGCCCCCAGCCAGGTCGCGCACGAACGCCCTGCCGCCGGAGGTTCCCCACTGCCATCGGTGGAACCTCCGGCCGGCTGCTCGCCACGGGCACGCGTGCGGGGTGCGTCCACATCGGGACTACTCGGTGCCGTCCGCAGGCAGGCACTCCGGCAGCCCGAGCCGCGGGAACCGGTCGTCGTGGAAGGTGACGATCTCGGTGATCGCCCCGCCGGTGACGCGCAGGACGTCGATCGTCAGCGGCAGGTACGCGCCCTCCCGTTCCCGCCAGAGGTAGACGGCGACCGCGGGCTGCCGGTTCACGGAGGTGAGGACGGTGCGCAGGCGCTGCATGCCCTCGAAGCCGCTTTCGATCCAGTCGTTGACCACCGTGTCGCGGCCGACGTACAGGCCGGGCGTGGGCGGCATCGAGCAGCGGACGTCGTCGCGCAGCAGTGCGGCGATCGCGGCGATGTCCGTGGCCACGCAGGCGTCGGCGTAGCGGCGCACCAGCTCGCGCGTCCCGGCGTCCTCCGTGTCGCCGCTCCAGTCCTGACGCTCGGCGGGCAGGTGCTCCCGCAGGCCGGCGCGGGCTCGCTGCAGTGCGCTGTTCACGGAGTTGACGGAGTCGCCGAGGAGTTCCGCGACGTCTTTCGCGGGCCAGCCGACCACGTCGCGCAGGATCAGCACGGCCCGGGGGCGCGGCGCGAGGTGCTGGACGGCGACCAGGTACGCCAGCTCGATCGTCTCCCGTGCGACGGCGGCGGTCTCCGGGTCGTCCGTGTCGCTCGCGGGCAGTTCGTCGAGCAGGCGATCCGGGTAGGGCTGGAGCCACAGCACCTCGCCCCCGGTCGCGGGCTCGGGGCGGCTCTTGGCGAGCAGGTCCAGGCAGGCGTTGGTGGCGATGCGGTACAGCCAGGCCCGGAACGTCGACCGCCCCTGGTAGGTCTCCCGCCGCCGCCAGGCACGCAGGAACGTCTCCTGCACGGTGTCCTCGGCGTCCTCGAACGAGCCGAGCATCCGGTAGCAGTGCACGTGCAGTTCCCGGCGGTGCCGTTCCGCCAGTCCGGAGAACGCCGACTCGTCGATCTGGCCCAGGTCGCTCACTGGCTGCTCCTGCCGTGTATCCGCACTCATCACGTGATCCTTCCGCGTCGTCATGTCCTTGCGTAGTTATGACGGGTCCGGGCGCGATAACTCATCACCAGGGGCGGTCGGCGTGCGGCGGGCACGGACCACGGCCAGTGTCGGTGCCCATCGACCGCGGCGAGTGAAATCTTGGTGCCTGAGTGCGGTTGACCTGGGAAGACGTGTTGAATCCGGTGCAAAAGCCGGCGTGTCGGGCGACCGGTGCCGCTACCACTCTGCTTACGCTTCGCACCGGGCCAGGGGGACTGGCTCCACCACGTACGAGGACAGCGTACGAGCTACGGGGGTTCACACCATGACCACTGCTGTCTTGCGCTCCGCAAGAGCGGGGGCGATCCTGACGACGCTGGGCTTGAGCCTGGGTCTGATGACCGGCATCGCGGAGGCCGGGCCGCCCCGCGACCGCCAGTGCACCAGCCCCATCTTCCTCGGGGGCAGCGAGCAATGGAGGGATCTGAACCAGCGCTACGACGTGCGAGAGCGGATCATCGGCCCTCCCGCGCCCGCGACCGACGACATCCCCGACCCTCCCGGGGGACCTGGCTGTCGCACGGCGCTGCCCGGGGAGAAGTGGGTCCGGGCGGTCCCGCCCTGGATCACGGCGTCGGCGACCGAGCAGGCGGCGTTCCTCGCCAACTTCAAGAGCGCCCGCTATGTGATCGACGCCGGGACCGCCCACGAGCGGTCCATCATCGCAGGCCCGGAGATCCTGCAGTCCGGGACGATTCCCGGTGATGTGCTGCCTCCGGAAACCCGCGGGCTGCCCTTCGTCGTGCCCGTGTCTCCGGTCTTCCGCCCGCTTCGCCCCGGCACGCACACCAGTACCCTCTTCGTGACCATGAACGAGAGGGTCTGCACCGGCCGCGGGCCGGCCCCGGGCCTGAGCGCCGACTGCCTGGAGGCAGGCGAATCCGCGTACCCCATCATCGACAACGGGCCGTTCACCGTGCTGACCGGTCCGCCACCGCCCCCCTACGACGCGGTGCCGTGACCGGATTCATCGGGGTCGAAGGGCGGCGGCTGGCCGCCCTTCGACCCCATCTTTCGCCGTGGGCCGCGGGCTCAGCCGAGGGTGAGCTGGCCGTCCTCGACGGTGACGGCCACCGGGCCGAGAGGTAGCGTGGCGGGGCCCAGTACGACCGAGCCGTCGGTCGCGGAGAAGCGACTGCCGTGACAGCGGCAGATGATCTGGTCGTTCTCCACGGCGGTGACCTGGCAGCCCCAGTGCGTGCAGGTTGACGTGAACGCCTTGAACTCGCCCGCTGCGGGTTGGGTGACGACGACCATCGCCTCGCTGTAGACCTTGCCTCCGCCGACCGGGATCTCGGTGGCAGGCCCGAGCGCGATGGGATCAACCGCAGGCGTGACGGAACCAGGTGCGGCGGGCGAGCCGTGAGCACCTGCCATACCCCCTGCCAGACCCCCTGCTGCTGCCCCTGCGCAGGCCATCAGTGTTCGTCGTGTCGCGCCCATGCGGTCCCCTCGTTGATCGACAACCCGCAGCCTAGCGTCGTTTCCGGAGTCGAATATCCTTTTTGCGGCATCAGTCGACGTCCGTCAGCCTTTCCGCGATCGCCTTGGCCGTGCCCGGGTCGTCGGGTGAGACGCCGACCCGGCACCGGTTTCGACTGGTAGCGAGCCGGAAGCACGGCCCGTCGCGGCGGGCGTGAAGGGCACCGGCAGGATCGGGCATTCACCTGGTGGATGACGTCACACCGGCCCGCCGACGAGGGGTGAGCTTCACTTGCTGATCGAGCAAGCCGTGCCCGGCCTGCCGGACGAGGCCATTCTGCGCGAATCCCGCACCCACCCGGAGTTGTTCGCGCAGCTGTTCGACGCCTATCACGGCGAGATCTACCGCTACGTCGCCGGACGGCTCAGCGCCGCGCACGCCGACGACCTGGCCGCCGAGACGTTCCTGATCGCGTTCCGTGGCCGGGCTCGCTTCGGTGGAGCCGGCGGTCACGTACGCGCCTGGTTGTACGGCATCGCCACCAACCTGATCCGACGCCACCACCGCGACGAGGAGCGCAAGTACCGGGCGCTGGCCCGCGCCGACGCCGCCGATCGGACCCGCCCCGGCGATCACGACGACGACAACCGCATCATCGCCCGCGTCGCCGCCCACGGCATCCAGCGGGACCTGGCCGCCGCCCTGCGCTCGCTCAAACGCGGCGACCGCGATGTGCTCCTGCTCGTGGCACTGGCCGAACTGACCTATCCGGAGGTCGCCGAGGCCCTCGGTATCCCCGAGGGCACGGTCGCCTCACGCCTGAGCCGCGCCCGCAAGTCGGTCCGCACCGCGCTGGGCGGGGCCGACCCCACCCGAGACGACACCCGAGCAGACGACAGGAGGAGCACCTGATGGACGACCTCAACCTGATCCGCGAGGTCCTGAACGCCCCGCCGCCGTCGGCCCGGGCCACCGTACAGGCCCGCAACCGGCTCACCGCCGCCATGGCCGTGCCGCGGCCGGCCCGCCACCGCCCGCGGCGCCACGTGCTGGCCGCCGTCGGCACGCTGGCGGGCCTCGCCGCGCTGTCGCTGGTCGTCATCCCGCCCGGCGGCCGGCCCGATCCCGGCCCGCAGCCACCGGACACCTCCGCACGCGGCCTCCTGCTGGCCGCAGCACGCCAGGCCGCCGATGCGGACACCGAAACCGGCCGGTACTGGCACGTGCGAAAGGTCGTCCACTCCGGCCCGTTCAGCGTCGGCAAGGCCTCCGACCAGTACCTCATCATCGACCGCGACGTATCCGAGCAGTGGATCGCCCGTGACCCGGCCGAGCCCAGCTGGACCGGCAGCCGCAGACTCGGCTCCCGCCCCCGCGGCGAAGCCGACGAGAAGGCATGGCGCAGGGCCGGCTCACCCACCCGATGGAACCTGCCCGGCGACGGCGGGTCGGTGCACCGCAGCACCGCGCCGGACAAGGGCCGACTCGACCGCCTGAACCAGGTGCCCTACCTCATCGACCTCGGCGGCTTCGACCGTGCCGAGGTGCAGGCGCTGCCCACCGACCCCGACCGGCTGCGCGACCTGTTCACCGCCCGCATCGCGGCCGGCCGAGACGGGTTCGCACCGGGCACCGGTGGATCCGACAGCCGCCTGTTCGGCGCCATGTGCCAGCTGCTCATGGACGTTCCCGCCCCGCCGGCGGTACGCGCCGCGGCGTTCACGGTCCTGGCCGGCATCACCGGGATGCACAGCATCGGCGAGGTGACCGACGGCCTGGGCCGCACCGGGATCGGGATCGAGCTGGCCCAGCACACCGCCGAGGTCGACGAGGTCCGCCGGCTGGTCGTCGACCCAGTGACCCACCTGCTCCTGGCCAGCAGCTACTCGGCGAATCTGGTCGGCGGCGACGGCAACCGGCCGCTCAAGGAACAGCACCAGGTGATCCTCCAAGCCGGATGGACCGACGCGAAGCCGGCCATCCCGGCTCTGCCCTGACCCCCGCACACCCACCCCTGCCCTCGAAAGGCGCGTTTCACCGTGTCCAGAAAACCCCGCAACGCCGCCGCGGCGACCGGTCTCCTGCTGCTACTCGTGCTGGCCGCCTGCGGCGACACCCCGGCCCCGCCGGCCGTCGCGTCGGCCGAGAGCCCGGCCGCACCAACCGCCGCCACTGCCCCGAGTGCCCTCACCCGGTACGTAGACGCGCAACGTGCGTGGGTCGGCTGCCTGCGCAAGGAGGGCCACAACGTGCCCGACCCCGACGCCAAGGGACACGTCGACCTCGGTGCCTACCTGGCGACCGCGAAGATCCCCAAGACCGATGCGGGGTTCGTCGCCGCGCAGCGCGCCTGCGCGAGCCTCAACGCCACCGTCCCGGCCGAGCTGGAGCCCCGGCAGCCGGTGACCCCGCAACAGCTGGAGTACCGGCGCCAGTACGCCAAGTGCATGCGCGACAACGGCATGCCCACCTGGCCCGACCCGGGCCCCGACGGCGAATGGCCGCAGGACGGGTTCGGCGGCGAGCTGACCCCCGCCGAGCAGGAAGCCAACATGCGCGCCCTGCAGATCTGCGATCCGGTTTTGGAAGGCAAGCCGCAGGGCGAGTACGACCCGTCGAAGGTCGTCAACGGATGAGCGGCCTGCTCTGGCGTCGGCGGGCGGCGACGGTCGGCATGTGCGCGGCCGTGCTGGCGCTGCTCGCGGTCGGGGTCATGGCCGCACTCGGTCTCGGCGGTGACGGCGGCGACCCGCCCGCCGAGCGCCGCACCGGGCCGGCGGCGACGACGACGGTGACCCGGCAGACCCTCGTCGAGGCGGTCACGGTGCCCGGGGTGCTCGGTTACGGCCCGGCGACCCCGGTGGCCTCCACCGCCACCGGCACGGTGACGTGGCTGCCCGCGGTGGGTGCCACGGTGGTGCGGGGCGGGCAGCTGCTGCGCGCCGACGACCGGCCCGTGCTGTTGCTCTACGGCGCGCTGCCGATGTACCGGGCGCTCAGCGCCGGGGTCACCGGCGCCGACGTCAAACAGTTCGAGCAGAACCTCGCCGCGCTCGGGCTGCGCGGCTTCGACGTCGACGAGACGTTCTCCGGCAGCACCGCCAGCGCGGTCAAGCGGTGGCAGAAGAGTCTCGGCCTGCCGGAGACCGGCACCGTCGACCGCGACCGGGTGATCTACGCCCCGGGCCCGGTGCGTGTCGCCGAGCAGCTGGTGCGGGTCGGCGCGTCAGCCACCGGCGACGTCCTCGAATACACCGGCAGCACCAGGGCCGTGACCGCGACCGCGGACCGGTCCCGCACCGACTGGGCCGTGCCGAATGCGAAGGTCGAGCTGTCCACCCACGGTGGCACACCTACCCCGGGCAGGGTCGTCACAACGACCGACGCCCCAGCCGCGGGCGGCGCCGACAGCGGCGGTGCCAACGTCACCATCACCATCGCGTACGCCGCACAGCAGGCCCTCGGCAGCCAGGACGGCGTCGGTGTCACGATCCGGCACGTCCTGCAGGAACGCCGCGACGTCCTGACCGTTCCCGTCAACGCGCTGCTGGCCCTGGCCGAGGGCGGCTACGGCGTCGAGGTCGTCACCGACCGGGTGCGGATCGTGGCAGTGCAGGTCGGCCTGTTCGCCGGCGGCCGCGTCGAGATCAGCGCCCCCGGCATCGACGACGGCACGACCGTGGGGATCCCCGCATGAGCGAGCACCTCAGGGAACGACTTACCAGCCCCGTGGTCGAGCTGGCCGCAGTGTCCCGGACCTACCCCGGCGGCGTACGCGCGCTGGCCGACGTCGACCTCACCATCGGCTACGGCGAGCTCGCCGCGGTCGTCGGGCCGTCCGGTTCGGGCAAGTCCACGATGCTGCACCTGATCGGCACCCTGGACCGGCCGTCCGCGGGCTCGGTCCGCATCGGCGGCCACGACGTGGCGCACCTCGACGACCGTGCCGTGTCGGCCCTGCGCGCCCGGCAGATCGGGTTCGTGTTCCAGCAGTTCCACCTCGCTGCCGGCGTCCCCATCCTGGACAGCGTCGCCGACGGCCTGCTCTACGCGGGAGTGCCGATGCGCGGACGGCTGGCCCGAGCCGAGGCGGCGCTCGTGCGGGTCGGTCTCGGCCACCGGCTCGGCCACCGGCCGCACGAGCTGTCCGGCGGGGAGCGGCAGCGAGCCGCGATCGCCCGCGCGGTCGTCGGCGAACCGGTGCTGCTGCTGGCCGACGAACCCACCGGCAACCTCGACTCGGTCTCCGGCGACTCGGTTCTGTCCCTGCTCTGCGACCTGAACACCGCCGGCACCACCGTCGTCGTCATCACCCACGACCAGCAGATCGCGGCGAGCCTGCCCCGGCAGATCACCATGTGCGACGGCCGGCTGGTCCACGACTCGGCGGCGGTGACGGCATGACCACACCACCTGCCAGAAGGGTGCGCCCCGCCCGGCTCAACCCCGCTGACCTGGCCCGCCTCGGCGTCGCCGGCCTGCGCGCCCGGCCCCTGCGGGTTTTCCTGTCCGCACTCGGCATCGCGATCGGCATCGCCGCCATGCTGTCGGTCGTCGGCGTGACCACCTCCAGCCGCGCACACCTCGACCGGACACTGCAACGGCTCGGGACCAACCTGCTCACCGTCGTCCCGGGCGAGGCCGGCGACGGCCGACCCGAGTCGCTTCCCGAGGAGTCCGTCGGCATGGTCGGACGAATCGGGCCCGTCGAGAAGGTCAGCGCCACCGGCGAGGTCGCCGCCGCGATCTACCGCAACGACCACGTGCCCGCCCCCGAGACCAGCAGTGTCGAGGTGCTCGCCGCCGAATCCGGACTGCTGGACACGCTCGGCGTCACCGTCGCCGAGGGCAGCTGGTTCACCCCGGCGACCGCCACCTACCCGGCGGTCGTCCTCGGTGCGGTCGCCGCCCGACGCCTCGACGTCCCAGGACCCGGCATGCGCCTGTGGCTCGGCGGCGAATGGTTCGTCGTCGTCGGCATCCTCGAGTCCGCACCCCTCGTGCCCGCACTCGACTCCGCCGCACTGGTCGGCTGGGACGCCGCCCGCACCTACCTCGACTTCGACGGCCGCCCTACCGCCGTGTACGTACGGGCCGACGAACAGCAGGTCACCGCCGTACGCGACGTCCTCGGGCGGACCGCCGACCCGCAGTCGCCGCAACACGTCCGCGTGTCCCGGCCCTCCGACGCGCTCGCCGCGAAACAGGCCGCCGACGCGACGCTCAGCGGCACCCTGCTCGGACTCGGCATCGTCGCGCTGCTCGTCGGCGGCGTCGGCATCGCCAACACCATGGTCATCTCCGTGCTGGAGCGGCGGGCCGAGATCGGGCTGCGCCGGGCACTGGGCGCCACCCGGGGCCAGATCCGCGTGCAGTTCCTGGCCGAGTCGCTGCTGCTGTCCGGGCTCGGCGGCGCCGGGGGTGTGCTCATGGGCACCGTCGCCGCCGGTCTGTACGCCTCCAGTCAGCACTGGCCGGTGTTCGTACCCGGCTGGGCCACCGGCGGCAGCCTGGCGGCGGCACTGGTCATCGGCGCGCTCGCCGGCCTGTATCCGGCCGTGCGGGCCAGCCGCCTGGAGCCGACGTCGGCACTGAGTGGCTGACCCTGAGATGCCAGGTGGGCAGCCCTGATCACGGTTGCCCACCTGGCCTGGCCTGTCCCGGGGAGCAGCGGCGACAGCGACGGCCACCTTCATGACTCCGCGCTGACCGCCGTCGGACGGTCAGCGCGGGGTCGCGCGCCTATGTGCCGAGGGTCAGCGTCCAGGTGTCGAGCCGGCCGACGTCGGCGGCCGCGGCGTCCTGGACGCGCAGCCGCCACGTGCCGTTGGCGGTCTCGCTGGACAGGTTCACCGTGAAGGTCTGGTGGATGTCGTCGGCGCTGCCGCCGGAGCGGTTGCTCAGCGAGTAGCTCGACCCGTCCGGCGCGACCAGGCTGACCACGAGGTCGCCGCGGTACGGGTGGACGATGTGCACCTCCGCCGTCGACGACGGCGATGCCGTGCCCGGGCAGCCGCTGATGGTGATCATGCTCTCCACCGCGGCCCCAGCGTCCGGGATCGCCACATCGACCGGGTTGGTCGCCCGGCAGCCGCCGGTCCCGTTGACCGTGAGCGAATACACCGCGGTGCGGGTGGCACTGGTGCCCGTGCCGGTGATGGTGACCGGGTACGTGCCCGGCGCGACCGACGCGGTGGTGCTCAGGGTCAACGCGGAGCTGCCGCCCGCCGGCACGGTCGACGGGTTGAACGACACGGTCACCCCGGCCGGCAGCCCGGCCGCCGACAGCGCCACGCTCTGCCCGGAACCGCTGGTCACCGTCGTGCTGACCGTCGCGCTCAACGTGCCGCCCGGGTTGGTCGCGCCCGCCGCCGGCGACACCGAGATCGCGTAGTCGTTGCCGGTGGCCAGGCCCGTCTGGGCGATCGTCAGGGTGCTGCCGACCGGGTTGAGCCGCAGCACGGCCCCGGCCGGCGGGCGCAGCGTGTAGTCGTAGTCGGTGGAGATCACCACGAGGCCGATCCGGTGGCCGGCCGCGAACACGTAGTCCTTGGGCTGCATGGCGAAGTTCAGCGTGTACTCCGTGCCCTGCACGACCTTCTCGCTGGTGGCGCGGCTGTTGCGGTTCTGCGGGTCGATCCAGCCGCGAGTGACGATCACGGGGGCGGTGCTGGTGCCCGTGCCGCCGTAGTCGAGCAGCAGCGCGGTCACGTTGGCGTCGTTGCGGTTGGTGACGGCGAGCCGGAGCGAGACGCGGGGCGAGCCGGTCAAGGTGACCGCGGCGGCCAGGTTGCCGGTCCGGTAGACCAGCCGGCTGCCGTTGGCACTGTCCGGGTTCGCGACCAGTGTCGTCGCGGTGCTGGTCCGCCCGTTGTCGGTGAGAGACTGCGCCGAGGTGCCGGTCGGCGTGCCGAGGGTCAGCCCGCCGGGTGCGGTGGTCGAGGCCGTGTCGAGCCTGAACACGGCCTCGGCTGCGGCGGGATTGGGCCAGTCGGCGTACTGGCGCCAGGCGCCGTCCTTGAACTGCACCTCGGCCCGGGGTTCGGTGAGGATGCCGTTGTCGATCCCCTTGAGGAAGTACTCGAACCAGCGCTCGACCGTCGCCTTGTAGTCGGCGCGCGAGGTCGTGCCGTGGCCGCCGTTGTGCAGCCAGATCTTGCGCGGCACGTTGTTGGCCCGTAGCGCGTCCCACCACTGCGCGTAGTGCTGGCCCTTGACGTTCCAGTCGGACTGGCCGTGGATCACGAACACGCCCGCAGTGACCTTGTTCGCCTTGCCGACGTAGTCCCGGTCGGCCCAGAACTGCTTCCAGTCGCCGGTGACCCGGTCCTGGTCGGTCTCGATCTGGTTGATCCGGCTCGTGCAGTCGGTCCGGTCGACCACCGCACGGGCCAGCACGTCGGCGTCCTCGCCCTGGTATCCGCCCGGCGCGACGACGAGCCCGTTGGCCCGGTAGTAGTCGTACCAGCTGGAGATCGCCGAGATCGGCACGATCGCCTTGAGCCCGGCGACGCCGGTGGCGGCGGCCATGTTCGGCAGCGTGCCGTTGTACGAGACGCCGATCATGCCGACGTTGCCGGTGCTCCAGGACGCCGTCACCTGGGCGCCTGATGCGCTGAAGCCGCGGGCGCGACCGTTGAGCCAGTCGACGACCGCGGTGGTGGCCAGCGTCTCCTGCATGTCTCCGCTGGTCGGGCAGCCGTCCGAGGCGCCGGTGCCGAGGCTGTGGCCGAGCACGACCGCGTATCCCTTGGGCACGAAGTAGTCGTCGTACCAGTCAGGCAGGTCCGGCACCGGCCGGGCGACGCTGACGCCCGGGCCGGTCGTGGACGATGCGCCCGGGACCAACGGGAACAGGTTCTCCTGCGGCAGGGCGCTGACGTTCACGCCGTGGTTGGCGGCGTTGGCCAGGCCGTTGCGGTACGGACTCTGCTCGAACACCACGGGGACCGGCCCGCCTGTCGACGGCCGGGCGATGTCGATGGCGATCCGGTCGAGCCGGCCGTCGCCGTTGGAGTCGACGCCGGACTCGACGTAGACCCGCTCCTCGATCTGGGCGAGCGCGACCGACGGCGCGGCCGCGCTCGCACCGGCGGTCGACACCGGGAGCGCGGCTACGAGCAGGGCGAGAACGAGCGTTACGCGGTGGGTGAACCGCATGTGGCTTCCTTCCAGGGGTGTTGGACAGTAGCCGAGCGCCGGGTATGGCGCGATGGTGGTCGATATTCTCAGATCGACGATCGCGAATCAAGCCGCGTTTGCTCGACCCCGATCGACCGTCGTGAGGTCGGCCTCTGTCGGCAGGAATGGCCACCTTGGAGCGGTGCTGCTGGCAGCTCGTGGAGTGCTCGGGAACGGGCACCGGCAATCATCGGCCGGCGCGGGTCACACCGTGACGAGCTCGCGCTCGGCGGCCGGCTCGGCGTGCGGGGCATGCTGGCATCCGCACTGGCAGGAAGCCGCGACGGCAGGCGCCTCGGCCGGTGCGGCAGCGGTATTCTGCTCGGGCAGGTCCGCCGCGGCGGGGGGCCGTTCGGTGGCCAGCCGGCGGGTCAGCTGCTCGCCTTCGACGTCGACGTTGGGCAGGATCCGGTCGATCCACCCGGGCAGCCACCAGGCTGCCTTGCCCAGCAGCGACAGGACCGCCGGGACGATGGTCATGCGGACCAGGAACGCGTCGACGGCGACACCGACGGCCAGGGCGAAGCCCAGCGACTTGACGATGGTGTCGTCGGTGAGGACGAACCCGGCGAATACCGAGATCATGATGAGCGCGGCGGCGGTGACGACGCGGGCGCCGTGGCGGGTGCCGGTGATGATCGCCTCATCCGGCGTGGCGCCGTGCACGTACTCCTCACGGGTGCGGGTGACGAGGAAGACCTCGTAGTCCATGGCGAGGCCGAACAGCACGCCGATGAGGAAGATCGGCATGACGCTCACGATCGGTCCGGTGGACTCGATCCCGAACAGGTCGGCCAGCCAACCCCACTGGAACACCGCCACCAGGGCGCCGAACGCGGCCGCGACGCTGATCAGGAACCCGACGGTGGCCTTAAGCGGCACCAGCACGCTGCGGAACACCAGCATGAGCAGCACGAACGCCAGCCCGACCACGATCGCCAGGTAGGGGATGAGGGCTGCGGTCAGCTTGTCGGACACGTCGATGTTGACCGCGGTGGCGCCGGTGACGAACAGGTCCGCGCCGGTGGCCGCGGCGACCGCGGGGGCGTGGTCGCGGATCGCCGCGACGAGGTCCTTGGTCGCCTGGGTGCCGGGGCCGCTGTGCGGGATGACGGTCAGCATGGCCGTGTCCCGGGCGGGATTGATCGTCGGCGGGGTGACCACGGCGACGTCGGGCAGGCGCGAGACGGCCTGCTGCGCCTGCTCCGCGGCGGTGCTGACATCGCCCAGCGAATCCTGCACGACCAGCAGCAGCGGGCCGTTGAACCCGGCGCCGAAGCCGGAGCTGAGCTGGTCGTAGGCCTTGCGCTGGGTGGAGTCGGCGGCGGCGGTGCTGTCGTCGGGCAGGGCGAGGTTCAGGTCGAGTGCGGGGACGGCCATGACACCGGCCACGCCCAGCGCCAGCAGCAGTGCGGGCACGCGGTGGCGCAGCACGCCGCGGGCCCACCGCCCGCCCATCGGCATCGTGGCCGACGAGCGGTGCCGGCCGATGCCCTTGCGGTTGTCGGCGGTCAGGATCCTGGGTCCGGCGAAGCCGAGCAGTGCGGGCACCAGGCTCAGCGTGATCGCCACCGCGACCGCCACCGTGCCGGCCGCGGCCACGCCCATCGCGGTGAGGAACGGGATGCCGGTCACCGAGAGCGCGACCAGCGCGATGACGACGGTGAGCCCGGCGAACACCACCGCGGACCCCGCGGTGCCCACGGCGCGTCCGGCGGCCTGTTCGGGTTCGTGGCCGTCGGCCAGTTCGTGGCGGAACCGGGAGACGACGAACAGGGCGTAGTCGATGGCCACGGCCAGGCCCAGCATGGTCGCCAGCGCGGAGGTCGACGTCGACAGGTCGAAGAACCCGGTGGCGATCTGGATACCGGCCATGCCGAAGCCGACGCCCAGCAGCGCGGTCAGCAGCGGCAGGCCGGCCGCGACCAGCGAACCGAACGTGATGAGCAGGATGAACGCGGCCACGGCGATGCCGATGCCTTCCGATGCGCCACCCTCGGACTGCTGCTGGGTGGCCGTGCCGCCGAACTCGACGCCGACACCGGCGGCCTGCGCGGTGCGCCCGGCGGCGTACAGCGCCTGCCGGTCGGCGTCGGTCAGGTCGCCGGGTGCCACCGAGTAGGTCACCGACGCGAACGCCGTGCGCTGGTCGGGAGAGACGGTCCGGTTCTGGAACGGGTCGCCGACCCGGGCCACCTGCGGCGCGGCCCGCAGCGCCGCCACGGCGTCGGTGATCGCGGCCTGCTGGCCGGGGTCGGTCAACCTCGCGTCGCCACCGGCGGTGAACACCACCTGCGCGCTCGCGTCGTCGGCGCCGACGCCCATCTTCTCCCGCAGCACGGTGATGGCCTGCGAGGACTCGGTGCCCGGGATGCTGAACGCGTTGCTGGTCGGCCCGGACAGCGTCGCCGCGCCGAAGCCCAGGCCGGCGAGCAGCACCAGCCACAGCGCGGTGACCAGGCCGCGGCGGCGGAAGGAGAACCGGCCCAGCCGGTACAGCAGGGTTGCCATGATCAGTTCCTTGCCACGTTCGGGGGTGAGCGGACAGCTACGGGGGCAGCAGGCCCGCAAGCAGGAACAGTAGGAGTGAACTAAGCCGTCCGGCTAACATTTGATTAGTCGAGAGGTATAGACCACATCTGCTGGCCGATCCACCACGCCGACCGCATAATCGCAGCTCAAGGCCACGAGGGGACCGAACGCGATGAACACCCTGCCGCCGCGGCGCCGCCGCGCCGGCCGCGAACAGCTGCTCGCCGCGGCACTGCGGCTGTTCCTTCGCGACGGGATCCGGGCCACGTCGCTGCAGGCCATCGCCGACGAGTCCGGGGTCACCAAGGCCGGCCTGTACTACCACTACAAGGCGAAGGACGAGATCGTCCTGGACGTCCTCAAGCCCCTGCTCGACGCCCTGCCGGCCGTCACCCGCCGTGCCGAGGCCCACCGCACCCACGCCGCGCAGGTCGACGAGGTGCTCGGCGGGCTCATCGAGATCGCGCTCGACGAGCACGCCGGCTTCACCGTGCTGATGAACGACCCCTACCTCACGCAGCTGCTCAGCCAGCAGGCCTCCATGCGCCAGTGGTGGGACGACACCGCCGCGCTGCTCCTCGGCCCGGACCCGGACGACCAGACCCGGATCGGTCTGGCCATGTTCATCAACGGACTGCCCGGCGCCAGCCGCGACCCGGCGATGGCCCCGCTCGACGACCGCTCCCGCCGGCGGCATCTGCTCGAATGCGGCCGTCGCCTGTTGCAGCCGGGCCGGGCCATCGGGACGTGACGCCTGGCGATTCCCGCGCTCCTCTGCGTCGTGGGCGTCGATCGAGAAAAGGCTGACGCAGGGATTACCGCGACCGCACCAGGAGGGTCGCTGGACCCTCGGCCGGCCGGCGGTTGTTGTTCGTGAGCCTGTGCTGTACGGCGGTAGCCCTCGCTCGAAGGGGCAGATCCGTCAGGAGTTCTTCCGCTCGTTCGCGTCCCTCGCGACCTCGGCCCTGAACATCTGCTTCAGCTTGTCGAAATCGTGGATCTCGGTGCGGGCGCCACGTTCTCCCCGAACACCGCGTTGAGCAACGTGCTCTTGCCTGCGCCGGTCTTGCCGAAGATGACCAGATTGAACAGACCCAGCTCTTCCAGTGCGGCGTCGTAGCGCTTGCCGACCAGGTCGACGATCTGGGCCATCAACTGGTCCTCAGACGGCCGGGTGTGCGGGATCGACTGGGTCAAGGATTCCTCCGATGCGAGTTCGGCGCGCCGGCCGTCCAGGGCCCTGACGACGTTGCTCACAGTAGTGGTCAGAACGACCAATGTGGAGGTACGGACGTCCGGAAGGATCGCCCAGCCCGGGCGAAGCTGGACGCCTGTCGTGGTGGGGTCCCGCCCGTATGCGGTCCGTCCGGTCGAAGGGTCGCTGGACGTGTGACGCACAGCCGAAGCCGCGCTCCGGGCACGCTCTCTGCGATCACATGACCGGTCGCAGGCTCGTCTCGACATTATGGAACAGGAGACAGGCATTGATGCCTCGCGGCTCGGGGCATCGGTTCGTCCGCCCTGACGGGCGCCGCAGGACCGAAACTTTCGGCTGATTCAATAGTTTGTGTCGATCACTGTGGGCCGGGATTTTCGTGATCGCGCCGAGTTCGGCGAGCTGGAGACCTAATTAGCGCGTTCGCGTGATGGTTTGCGGGGCATGGTGTGGAGTTGCGGTCGTGCCGGATTGCCGCAGAACTTCCGGAAGTTGTTGACAGTTCCGGTCGGACGGTCCAATACTGCCGTCATCGATGAACGTCGACGACCGGCGGTCGTCAGCCGTGGCCACGATCTGGCACCCGGCGGTCGGCCGGACCACGCCAACATGTCCCCGGCATGGCCGGCTGCCGCGTGACGGCCGTTCGCCCCGGCGGCCCGCGACGGCATCGAGTCGAGTCCCGCAGCCCTGCCCGCTGGCTGCCCTTTGTAAAGGATGCACTCGCGTGAACGATCACCCCTCCCACCCCCGGCTCCGCAGGCGCAACCTGGTCAAGCCGCTCATCGGCGCCCTGTGCGCCATCGCGCTGGCCGCCGCCGCGTCGACGGTGCTGTCCGGCACCGCCCACGCCGAGGCCGACCGGACCATCACCTCGAACTCCACCGGCTATCACAACGGCTTCTTCTACTCGTACTGGAAGGACAACGGCAACGTCACCATGAACCTGGGCGCCGGCGGCCAGTACAGCGTCCAGTGGAGCAACATGAACAACACCGTCGTCGGCAAGGGCTGGAACCCCGGCTCCAGCCACACGGTGAACTACTCGGGGAGCTTCAGCCCCAACGGCAACGGCTACCTGGCGCTGTACGGGTGGACCACCAACCCGCTCATCGAGTACTACGTCGTCGAGGACTTCGGCAGCTACAACCCGAGCACGGGCACGACCCGGCTGGGTTCGGTCACCACCGACGGCGCCACCTACGACATCTACCGCACCCAGCGCGTCAACCAGCCGTCGATCATCGGCACCGCCACGTTCTACCAGTACTGGAGCGTCCGCCAGCAGCACCGGACCAGCGGCACCATCACCACCGCCAACCACTTCAACGCGTGGACGAGGCTCGGCCTCACCCTGGGCACCCACAACTACCAGATCATGGCGACCGAGGGCTACCAGAGCAGCGGGAGCTCCAACATCACCGTCAGCGAGGGTGGTAACCCGCCGGCCAGCCCGAGCCCGTCGGCCAGCGCGAGCCCGCGGCCGAGCCCCTCCACGTCGCCTGGCGGGGGCAGCGGAAGCTGCCGGGTGACCAATGCGCTCAACCCGTGGAACAACGGCCTGACCGACAACATCACCATCACCAACACCGGCTCGACCGCCGTCAACGGCTGGTCGCTGCGATTCACCCTCGCCAGTGGCCAGACCATCACCTCCGGCTGGAGCGCCACCTACTCACCGAGCAGCGGCCAGGTGACCGCGACCAACGTCAACTACAACGCCGCGATCCCGCCGGGCGGATCCACCACCATCGGGTTCCAGGCGACCCACACCGGCAACAGTTCCGCGCCCACCGGGTTCTCCCTCAACGGCGCCGCCTGCAGCTGAGCAACACAGACGGCCCGGCGCTCCGCCACGGGGCGGCCCTGGCCGGCGGAGCCAACCGCCGGCCAGGGCCTGGGTATGCCACCACGACGGCGACGGCTGGGACATCGGCTGACGTGCCTCACCACGCAGCCACGCCGTCCGGTCCGGTCCGGTCTCCGGACCCGCCGCACACCCGTGACCACCGCCGGCGTCCGAGCGGTCCGGACCGGGTCGGTGACGGACTGGCGCACCGTGTCGCGGCGGCACGCTGACGGTGCCGGCTGCCACGACAGGCGGGCGGCGAACCGAGTGAGGAGTGAGGCCCATGCTCAAGTCCAGAGTCGGGCGCTGGCTCGCGGTGGCGCACCGTCAGCGGGTCCGCGACACGATCCAGGCAGACCGGGCGGCCGTCCGTCCTGGTGTGCGGAAGACGTTCCGGATGGCCCTGGTTCTCGTCATGGCCACGACCGGCATCGGGGTGCTCGGGGTCGCCTCACCGGCGTCCGCGGCGAACGTGTGCACCACGTACTACAAGGGCTACTACGACCTGGACGGCGTCCGGGTCAACGACCGGTGGCCCGCCTACCTGCCGTGCAATCTGAAGCAGGGCAACACGGGCGACGGCGTCAAGGTCTTGCAGTACCTGCTCGCCTGCAACGACCTGTGGACCCTTCCCGACGGCCGCAAGGTGGCACGCGACGGGAGTTTCGGGCCGATCACCAAGGAAGGCGTCCGGCTCATGCAGATCAACCTCGGTGTCAGCGCGGACGGCGAGTACGGGCCGATCACCGCGGACGCGGTCATGCGCCGCGGGCACTATCCGGTGTTCAACGGCGAGGGCTGGTGGTTCTACGCCTGCAACTGATCCCCCGTGAGCGACCTGCGGCGTCTGGGCAGTGTTGAGGGGGTTGCCCAGGCGCTGCACGAACTCGCGGGTGGGGGCCGCCGAGGGGGAACCGGAGCCGCACGGCTCCGGCTCCCCCTCGGCTTGTGGCGGTGCCGGGCTACTGGACGGCCGCGGCGGCGGTGAGCAGGTCGGCGTACCAGGTGGTGTGGGGCAGGTCGGTGGCCGGGTAGTCCGGACGAGGTGGACCGTCAGTGCGGTGCGCCGGCTTCGGCGAACCGGGCCAGGATGGCGCGGCAGTCCCGTTGCAGCTTCTCGTCGTTGTCGATGCTCGCAAACCGGCCGCCTCGTTCAGGCAGGTCCAGCTGCTCTCGCAGCTGAGGCAGGGCCGGTGCTGCCGCGTGACCCATCCGCCCCAGGCAGGCCACCACGTCGTTGCCGGTCGCGGGATTCCTGGCCCAGGCCCGCAGCAGAGTGTCCAGCACCGGCGGAGCCTCCGCCGGTCCACCGATCTCCCAGATCGCGGCGGCGCAGGGCACTTGGACCCACTCGTACGAGTGCGACAGCAGCTCGCGCAGGCGGGGCAGCGCGGCTGTGGCCTGCGGACCTACCTGGCCGAGCACGCCGGCGGCTGTCGAGATCAGGAAGGTGATGCTCTCGTCGAGCAATTCGCGCACCAGGGGAAAGACGGCCTCGCGGTCGCCGTCGACGGCCCACAGCGCGCCGACGGCGGAGCGCCGTACGTGCGGGTCGGGGTCTGCTGTCAGCGGCCGGATGAGCTCCAGCGCCGGCTCCGCGGCCGGGCCGAACGCCGCCAGCGCGTTCAGCGCCGATGAGGTGTTCTGCTGCTGTGCCCCGTGTACCGACACGCCGAGGGTGTCGACGATCAGCGGGATCGCCGCCGGATTCCCCAGCGTGACCAGGGCCGACAGCAGTGAGCCGACGCTCATCCGGGTCCACTCCTGGGTGAGGTCGATGCGGCGCAGGTGATCGCACAGTCGTGGCACGAGCTGTTCCGCCGCCATCGGCAGATGCCCGGCGACCTGCACCGCCCGCCACGCGTCGACGCCGCTGTCCAGCGCAGCCAGGATGCCGGGCACGGCTCGCTCGTCGCCGAGGCGAGCCAGCGCCTGGACCGCGGTCTGGTGGGACCGGCGCAGCCCTGGCTGCGGCGACGCCCACACCTGGGAGCCGTGCTCGGCGCGTTGTGCGCCGACGTAGGCGGCGAGGTCGTGTCTGGCCGAGCTCGCGATCGGGTGGCAGCTTTCGAGGATCTCCGCAGCCTGGGCCGCGAGCTCGTCGTCGGCCGGGTCGAGCTGCTTGGCCACGATCCTGAGCAGCGAGGTGTGGTCGCCGCGCCAGTCGCGCATGAGGTCCCCGCTCATCCGCAGCGCGTCCAGGCGCGCACCGGGACTGCCACTGCGCAGGTGCTCGGCCAGCAGCGCAGTACGCTGCGGCACTCGTGCTCCGAGCACCTCGTGGAAGGTGCGCAACAGTTCGGTGGTGGGTGTGCTCACCCGCTGGCTGCGGTCAAGTTCCGCGAAGGCCGCGACGACCTGCGGCGGCATCCCCTCGGCGGACTGCGGGGTCGGAGGCTCGGGCACCGCACGTGGCGCCGGGTGGTACGCCAGCCGGCGCAGCTGACCGATCACCGTCGTGACCAGGTCGTCACCGATCTGGTCCGGGGCGCAGCGGGCACGCTGGATCATGGCGGCGAGCCTGGTCACCGGGTGCTCGTCCGCTGCGGCAGCCAGAGTGCCGAGCCACGCGGTCACCTCGGGCGACGAGGCGGGCAGCCGTAGCGCGAGCGTCGCCGCGGCCGTCACCACCAGTAGCCGCTCCCCGTCGTCCGCGGCCGCGGACAGGCGCTCGCGCAGCACTGCCAGCGCCCGATCCCGGTCCTCGAGGAACAGCCCCAGCCCCGGGATCGCGGCCCACCGCACCTGCGGGTCGTCGTCCGACGCGAACTCGACGAAGTCGTCCGCGTGCTCTCGCATCTCCTTCGCCGCCCCGGGGTAGCCACCGGCGCCGTCGCCAGCCTCGTAATGGCGACCGTATGCGAGGGCCGACGTGCCGATGCTGACCAGAAGTTCGACGACCGCGGCCCGGTCCGGTGCGCCGGGGTCGCCGGCCAGGGCGAACAGGAACGGCAGGCTCGCCGTCGTGCAGGGGTAGACGTCGCCCTGGTGGTGGACCCGGTTGTAGAAGTCGAGCAGGGCAGCCTGCCGCGTCCCGGCGTCCGCGGAGCGCAGCGCCGCGAGCAGCCCCGGCACCTCCTCCGCCGTACCGTACGCATGGTGCATCGCCGACCAGTCGATGTCGTGCAGCCCGTCGAACATGGACGGCACTATGCACGACCCGTCCGACAGCGATCCGGACGCAGGGGGTGCCGTACCGTCGTCTGGATCACCGGCCGTCCGGCCGCCGGAGGGTGAGCGCCCGGCGCGCGAAGTGTCACCGGCAACGGTTACTGTCGGCCCATGTCCGGCCCTGGCGACGTACCACCCGAGATCCTGGACCGGCTGCGTGAGATCTGCCGACGGTTGCCCGACATGTACGAGGAACCGGCCTGGATCGGCGTCCGCTGGCGGATCCGCGCGCGGACCGTCGCGCACGTCTACACGCCGGACCCGGAACGTTTCCCGGTCTACGCCCAGCAGCTGATCGCCGGCGAGGCGCCCACCGTGATGACGTTCCGCGCACCCGTCGCCGACCTGATCAGCCTGACTACCAGCGGCTTCCCGTTCTTCCGCGCCCCCTGGGGCCACAACGTCGCCGCTGCCGTCCTCGGTGACCACACCGACTGGACCGAGATCGCCGAACTGATCACCGACAGCTACTGCGAGATGGCCCCGAAGTTCCTCGTCGCCCAGGTCGCTGCCCGACACTGATCCGATGGCCGGCTTGCTCGGCCTGCCGCCCCGCGGGCATCGCAGCGGGTGACGCCATGTTCCCGACGGTGGTGCCTGCCGTGCCGGTCTCAGCGAAACCGCCGTCATGCTGCGCGAATCAGCGCCGGACGCGGTAGCGGATATGTGTTGCCTGGGGCGTGTCGACGACCCGGACGATCTCCAGCTCGATGCGCGAGGGCAGCAGGTCGAACAGGCGGCGGCCGCCACCGAACAGCACCGGTATCTGGCTGATCTGCAACTCGTCCAGCACTCCGGCCTCCAGCGCCCGCTGGGCGGTGTAGGCGCCGTGCACCAGCACGAAGCGGTCGCCCGCGGCGGCCTTCGCCTGTGCCATCGCGCTGGCGACCCCATCAGCTACATACGTGACCAGGGGATAGTTGGCGACCGACGGGCCGGGAGGCCGATGGCTGGGCACGAAGATGGGGACCCCGTGATGATCGCCGCCCCAGTGGTCGACCTGTTCCACGGTGCGCCGGCCCGCCAGCACTGCGCCGAACGTCGCCAACTCGTCGAACAGTTCCCCGCCCGGGCCGGCGGGACGGACGAACTCCCCGTTCGCGTCGACGAACCAGTCATGCAGCCGCATGAAGCCGTCACCTCCGGGGTTGTCCGGCCCGTCATGCGGACCCGCGATGTACCCGTCGAGCGACATCGCCATGTAGAGCATCGACACTGATCCGGACATGTGAACCTCCGCTGTCCCGCGAATCGGACCGATGCCAACCTGTCACACCGTGCGCCAACGGCCGGTGTCCGGGTGACGGTGACCTCGGTGCCGCCTTGACGGTAGTCGGTGGGCCGCCTGGACGCAGGGACGGGAACGTGCGATGGCGATCGAGGTAGATATCTTTCTATCGCGGATCTATTTTGGTTGAATAGCTTCGGTCGATCCGCCAGGGGCACCCAGGCGCGAGATCTCTGCTGTCGCACGATGCCCGCCATCTCGACCCCTCCGACCGGGAGACGTCATGCGCCGACCAGCCGTTGCCGTCCTGCTCTCCGCACTGCTCACCCTCACCGGTGCCGGTGCGCTGCCCACCCCCGCCCTCGCCACCGCCGCCCGACCTCCTGCGACCAGCGCGTACACCATCGCCTCGGCGACAGGCGCCGGAACCCTCGCCGTCACCTCCCTCGCGCCCGGCCTGACCCTGACGAGCACCTCGATCAGCGGTCCGAACCAGGTCAACATCCTGACCGCCGACCTCGCCGAACCGACGCTCAAACCCCGATACCTCAACCCCGGCACCGTCGGTGCGACGGCCGCCCTGACCACGCAGGCCAACCGCGTCGGGGCGATAGCCGCGGTCAACGGCGACTTCTTCGACATCGGCGCGACCGGAGCGCCGCGCGGCATCGGCCTCGACAACGGCACACTCGTCAACGGCCCGGCTTCGGGCTGGAACGCCGTGGCAGCGCTCTATCCCGCCGGGGGCGGCACCCGCGGCGGCCTGGCCGAGATCTTCCTCGACGCGACGGTCACGCTGCCCGGCGGTGCCAGGCTCACGGCCACGAATCTCAACTCGCCGAACATCGCGGCGAACGGCATCGGCGTCTACAACCCGCTGTGGGGTGACCAACCGCGCAGCCAGGTCCTCGACGGAGCGACCCGCTCCCGCGAGATCGAGGTCACCGCGGGCAGGGTGACCAAGGTGAGCACCGCCCCGGGTGGCAAGGTGGCCAACGGAACCGTCGCCGTGCTCGGCGTGAACACCGGCGCCGACGCCCTGGCCGGTCTCGTGGTCGGCGACTCCGTCGCGGTGGGCCACGCCCCTCGCGGCGGCGACGGCGCGCAGGTCGCGATCGGTGGGAACCTCGTGCTGGTCAAGGACGGTGCGGTCACCGCGGTCGCGCACCCCAAGAACCCCCGGACCGCGGTCGGCTTCTCCGCCGACGGGCTGAAGATGTGGCTGGTGGTCGTGGACGGCCGCACCACCGCGAGCGTCGGCATGACGTATGTGGAGCTGGCGAACTACATGAAGTCCCTGGGCGCCGACGACGCGATCAACCTCGACGGCGGCGGTTCGAGCACCCTGGTGGCGCGCATGCCCGGCGCCACGTCGGTGTCGGTGCGCAACACCCCGTCCGACGGCGCGCAGCGCCCGGTGCCCAACGGCATCGGGTTCGTCTCCACGGCGCAGGCGTGGAGCGCGATCGTGGACAACACGACCGCGGGCCGGTTCTCGGCGAGCGCCAACTGGGGCACCTCGACCTACTCGGGGCAGCGGTACGGCGCCGACTACCGGTTCGCGGATCCGGTGCTGGCCAGCGACTCCGCCTGGTACAAAGTGAACATTCCGCAGGCCGCGGACTACGAGGTGTCCGTGTGGTATCCGGCCAATGCCGGCTACAACGACTCGACGCCGTACATCGTGGCCACCACCGGCGGAAACCAGACGGTCCGGGTGAACCAGCGCGTCAACGGTGGCCAGTGGGTCTCCCTCGGCGTGTTCCCGCTGGCCGCGGGTGATGCCAACGTCGTCGGCGTCAGCCGGTGGACCGCGGGCACCGGCTACGTGATCGCCGATGCGGTGCGGATCACCCGCGCCTGACCGCGCCTGCCTCCATTCGGCCCAGCCGCGGCGGCTGGGCATGGCGAAGACGCGCTGCGTGGGGCCGGTCCCGATCATGAGATCGGCCCCACGGGCGGGCTACGGTCGCTTCGGTACGGTGCCGAAGAGGCCCGTTCGCGCACGTGACTCGCCGTCGGCGGGCTTGCCGAACCAGCGGGCAAGGTGGTCGTCCAGTTCCTGCTGGTCGTCGCCGATCCAGGCGACATGGCCGTCGGGACGTAGCAGCACGCACGGAACATCCAGCGCCGCGGTGGGATCCCCGAGGTAGTCCACCCGGTCGGACCAGCCGCCGGCGGTCAGGCGTTCGGTGCGGTCCAGCAGCAGGCCTCGGCCACGATGCAGCAGACCGTAGAGGCGGCCCTGTTTCACGTCGATGTCGCGCAGGCGGCGGCCGAGCAGGTCGGGGCCTGTGCCGAAGTCGTAGCGGATGCCGATCGCGGTGATCTTCTCGATCAGGTGGCGGTTCACCTCGTCGAAGTCCATCAGTTCGGCGAGCAGCCTGCGCACGGCCTGCGGGCCCGGTTCGGCGGATGACAGCTGCACCTGGGCGCGGGTGTTGTCCAGCACGTCCGCGGCGACCGGATGACGTTCTGCCTGGTAGGTGTCCAGCAGTGTGTCCGGAGCCCAGCCACGGATCTGCGCGGCCAGTTTCCAGCCGAGGTTGAACGCGTCCTGAACACCGAGGTTGAGACCCTGCCCACCGGCGGGCGGATGGATGTGTGCCGCGTCGCCGGCCAGCAGCACCCGCCCGACCCGATAACGTTCGGCCAGCCGGGTGGCGTCGCCGAAGCGGGACAACCAGCGTGGGGAGTGCACACCGAAGTCGGTGCCGGCGATGGTGCGCAACTGCTGCTGGAAGTCATCGAGTGTCGGCGGTTCCGCGCGGTCGCCGACCCCCGTCGCGGGCATCATGACGCGATAGACCTCCTCGCCGAATGGTGCGAAGGTGAATGTCGGGTGGGTCTGGCGAATCTCGGCGACCTTGGCCGCGATCTCCTCCGGCGGCGCATCCGCTCTCATCTCGCCCATCAGCGTCTCGGTCCGCGAGGGCTCGCCGGGGAAGCCGACGCCGAGCAGCTTGCGCACCGTACTGCGCCCGCCGTCACAGCCGACGAGATAGCTCGCCCGCAGCTGTTGCCCGTCGGACAGCACGACGGTCACACCGTCGTCGTCCTGCTGGAGACCGGCCACCGCGCAGCCGTGCCGGACCTGCGCACCCAGTGTGATCGCATGTGCTTCGAGCAGGTGGACGATGACCGGCTGCGGGATGCCGAGCAGGTAGGCGTGCGCCGAATCCAGGTTCTCGGGCGCGGGTTTGTCGATGGCGGCGAAATAGGCGCCTGCCGGACGCCGTCTTCCGCGTTCGAGAATGCGCTCCAGCAGGCCGCGCATCGCCATCAGCTCGATACTGCGAATGTGCAGACCGACTATGCGGACGAACGATGCGGGCTCGGTCTCCTTCTCCAGGACGAGTACCCGTACGTCGTGCAGCCGCAGTTCGGCGGCCAGCATCGCGCCGGTCGGCCCGCACCCGGCGATGATCACGTCGAACGTGAGGGGAGCCCCGTCCCCGGTGGAGTCGCGCTCGGCCGTGCCGGTCGACGACGGCTCGGCGCGCAATGGCAGAGGGTGCATGGGTGTTGCCTTTCGGGAGTGCCTTGTCAGCGAGGCGCTCCCGGCGACACCTACGTCAATCGCCTGGCCGTGATGGGAAGGGGGAGCACCCACATCGATACAGCGTTCATGGGTCTCACCTCCTCAGGTGGTGTCACGGTCAGCTGCAAGGTACTCGGCCGACTGTCGTCTCGTCCAGTTCTGTCAGATGATCAGAACACCCGGAAGACCACGACGAACGGAGCGAGGGAGGCAGCCACGCACGCGAGCCAGAGCAGCGGGGGCTGCGACGGCCGCGACGCCATCATGGTCGCGGCCGCCGTCCGACCCGCTACGCGGGATCCGGGGCGTCGGCGGTGGCCGCCGGGTCGGTCAGGAACGCCATGACGGTGTCTTCGACGTCCCCGGTGAGCAGGGTCACGCCGTGGCTCACGCTGGAGCGGATGATCAGCTTCTTGTGCTTGGCGATCGACAGGTCGTGCAGCTCCTTGGCGTGATCGGCGAAGCTGCCGTCGAGATCGCCGGCGATCAGGATGGTCGGCACGTCGAGTTTCCTGACCGCGGTCAGCGCGTCGGCGTCGTAGACGGTGGGGGCGGACAGGGCGATCACCCCGTCGACCGGTGGGCTGGCGGCCGCTGCCGCCGCCAGGGCGATGGTGCCGCCGCGGGAGGCGCCGATGACGAAGACGCGCTTGGCTCCTGCTGCCCGCAGGTGCGCGATGCCGGCGCCGGCGACGTCGACGGCGTCGCGGGAGGTGATGTCCGGCGCGATGGCCCGGTAGCCGCGCTGCGCCAGGATCAGCGCGAACGCGTACCACTGGCAGGCGGTGCCGTCGACCTGGTGCAGCAGCATGACAGCGGTGTCGCCCGTGCCGACCTCGATCGCCGCCGTCATGTCCTGCTCGGCGTCGGTGATCGCGATTACCGGGCCGCGGTCGTCCAGGCAGTCGAGGTCGGCGGTGTCGATCACGCGCTGCCGGGCCGCCGCGGTCGGATCGAGCGGCGTCGGCGTCCCGCCCGAGCCGCATCCGGCGGCCGTGGCGAGCAGGACAGCGGCGACAAGGCCGCGGGTGGCGATCGTGATGGTTCTCATGCCACTGGGGACCGTCCAGACGACCCGTTGGGTGGGGCCGAGCACATCAAGACGTCATCGGGGGACCGGTGCGCGCTGCTCGATGAGGTTGCGCTGCTTCAGGTCGGCCCACAACGTGGTCGGGATCGGATGGTTGAACATGGCGATGTCGTCGTCGAGCTGCTGCGGCGACCTCGCGCCGACGAGCACCGTCGCCACGGCGGGGTGTCCCAGCGGGAACTGCAGCGCGGCCGCACGCACCGGGACGCCGTGCAGATCGCAAACGCGCCGGATCGCCTCAGCTCTCGCCCTGACATAGGCAGGCTGGTTCGGGGCGGTGGCTCCGGTGAGCAGGCCGGGATGCAGTGCACCCGCCGCCATCACGCCGAGGCCCCAGGCCGCACAGCGGGGTAGCAGCAGGTCGAGGCCCGACTGGTCCAGCAGGGTGTAACGGCCCGCGATGAGGAAGCAGTCGAATCCCGGGTCGTGCTGGTTGCCGCGCCGCCCGATCGTGGCGTACTCGGCGAGCAGGCCGACGTGGTCGGTGCTGGCGCTGATGGCGCCGACCGTGCCGGCGGCGCGCAGCTGGACGAGTGCCTTGTATCCGCCGCGCAGTGCCTCGTCGGCGCGGCGGACCGGGTCGTGCAGGTGCACGACGTCGAGCCGGTCGGTGCCCAGGCGCCGCATGCTCTGCTCCAGGCTGCGGTGGACGCCGTCGTAGGTGAAGTCGGACTGCAGGTCTTCGCCGGACGTGTCGGTCTCGCCGAGCCACAGGTAGGCGCTACCCGTGGCGACGTGCTGGCCCACCTTCGTGGTGAGGATGAAGTCGTCGCGAGGTCGGGTGGCGAGTGCCTGGCCGGTGTGGCGTTCGGCACTGCCGTCCCCGTACTGCGGGGCGGTGTCGAACAGGCGCAGGCCGCGTTGCCAGGCCCGGTCGATGACCGCGGTCGCGTGGTCCGGCAGGCCCGGCGCCAGCCGACCGACTGCGGCCAGGTTGAGCCCCATTCGTGTCACCTGAAGTCCGCTACGTCCGAGGTGCACTCGATGGTGATGGTTCATGCCGGGTCCTTCCGCCGCTGATGCAGTATGAGCGCGACCGGCAGTGGAGAATCAAGCAGGCCGCCGCAACGGCTGTTCGTCGCGGCGGCTATGGGTGTCGCCGGGTCGCCCGTCGGTCGGCGTCACCGACGCGGGAGATAGGCGATCGCCTCGACCTCGACCCGCAGGTCAGGATTGGCGAGCGCGGCCAGCACCGTCGACCGGGCGGGCAGCGGCTCCCCGAAGTACTCACGGTAGATCGCGTTGAACGGCGCGAACAGGGCGGCGTCGAGCAGGAAGGCGTTCACCTTGCACACGTCGCCGAGGTCGCCGCCCGCGGCGCGGCAGACCGCCCGGAGGTTGTCGAGGACCGTGCGGACCTCGGCGTCGAAGTCGCCGGTGACCGTGCTGCCGTCGGGACGTATCGCCACCTGGCCCGAGATGAACACGTAGTCGCCGGCGCGCGTGGCGTGCGACAGCGGCACCGGCAGGGACGCGATCTCATCGCTGTGGATCTTCTCGATCACCCGCTGAATCTAACATGTCGTGGTTGTCGGCTCCCGTGCCGTCATCGACTGGCGGCGATCAGCGCGGGCCGGGCTCGGTCAGGGCGTCTTGAACGGCGGAATGGTGATTTCGCTCAGGCAGGCGCGGTCGACGGGCCGGGTCGGGTCGTCGAAGAACGCGTTCATCATCGATCGCGCACAGGGCGACTGCGCGATCACGTCGTGCCCGGTCCCGGGGATGGCGATCGTCTCGGAGTTGCGCAGGCCCTTCGCCGCGACGTCCGCCCACCGGGCGGGCGTGACCCCGTCCATGGCGCCGCCCATGAGCAGGGCCGGCACGTCGCTGACGACCGGGGTGCGCTCGGCCGGCGTGGCGCTGCCGACGTCCCAGGCGGCACATTCGGCGGACATCCGGCCTGGCACCATGACCAGGCGGAGCACCTCGTCGGGGAACCCCGGCAGCACGGCCTTGCCCGCTGCGGCGACCTGCTCCGGGTCGGTCCACGACGCCATCTCGCGGCAGTACGCCCCGAAGGCCAGGCCGTATCCGGCCAGCCCGAACGGTGCGACTCGGGCGAGCCGGGCGGCTGCGGCCTCGCGGCCGTCGCCGTTGGCCGCCGTGTGGATCATGCTGGGTATCGTCGCGAACCCGGTCGGTCCCGTGTAGCTCTGGCCGGTCACCAGCCAGGCCAGGGTGTACCCGTCGATGTTGACCTCCACCGGCCTGCCCGCGGCGTCCTTCGTGGACACCACGAGCGGGGTCTGGTTGAGCCGGTTGACGGCCTCGGTGAACTCCTCCTTCAGCCGGGGGTAGGCGGCGGCGCACGCCGGCTGCTTCGCGCAGGCGTCGAAGATCGCCTGGTACATGCCGGCGGCGGCCGGCCAGCCCTCGGTGAAGAGGTTCTGGTTTATCGGCGAGACCGAGTCGAGCACCATGCTGCGGATGCCTTCCGGGTGGTCGCGCAGCAGGATCTGGGCCACGTTCGTGCCGTAGGACACGGAGTAGACGTTCCACTGCTCGATGCCCAACGCCCTGCGCAGGTCGGCGATGTCCGCCGCGTTCTCCACGGTGTTGTACGACGCGAGGTGGGCGCCGGTGGCCGCGAGCTTGTCGCGGCACGCCTTGACCGCGGCCAGGTTCTGCACACCGGTGGACGGGGCCGCGAACTTCAGGCCGAGCGCGGTGCCGTCGGCGAACGCGTCGTAGTCGGGGCAGGTGAGCTGCGGGTCGGAGTGGTAGTTGCCGCGCTGGGCGACGAAGTAGACGTCCCGGTCGGCGTTCATGCCCGCGCCCACCTCGCGCACCGCGTCCAGGAAGGCGACTCCGCCCGGACCGTGCGTCAGGAAGACGATCGGGTCCGGCTTCGGCGTCGCCGAGGCCGCCTTGGCGTGGGCGACCGCGACACGGATCATGCGCCCGTCGGGGCGGCTGCGGTCCTCGGGCACGGTCAGGAAGCCGCACGTGAACTCCGGCCCGAGGTCGGCGGCGGGGCCGATCTCGGGGATGTTCGGCTTCGGGCACGGCGCTGTCGCATAGGACGGCGACGGTTGGCTCGACGCGTTTGCGGCGACCGCGGGCGTGGTGGCGAGCACAGCCGCGGCCATCGCCGTGACCAGCGTCAGGCGGCGTGTTCGGTACATCTGCGGACTCCTCGTTCCCTCGGCCGAACTCGATATGATCGAGCTGTCTCGGTGGCCGAGGCCGCGGCGGGCGGTGCCGCGATCGGGCGGCCCGGAAACGTCCTCCTCGCTTGATGGTATTTCCCGCCGTGCCGCGCTGCAGCCACATGCGGACTTCCCGGCTCCGCGGGCCGGTCACCAGATGAACGGGATCAGCCGCTTGCGGGTGCTTGCGTACTGGCGATAGGCCGCCCCGAGGTCGCGCAGCAGTGCGCGCTCCTCGACCGTGATCCGGTAGAGCAGACCGCCGCCGGCCGCCACCGTCACCACAACCGCTGCCAGCCAGTTGGCGAGCTGCAAGCCGATACCCACGCTGATCAGCAGCAGCCCCGCGTAGCCGGGGTGCCGGACGAACCGGTAGGGCCCGGTGGTGATCACGGGCTGGTCGCCGCTGGTCTGCACGGTGAAGGTGAAGTACCGGCCGAGCGTCCGGATGCTCCAGATCCGCAGGAAGATGCCGAACCCCAGCAGGCCGAGCCCGATCGCGCCGAGCACCGCGCCATGCGGCACCGCCGTCGACGGCACCCACTTCGCGACCGCGGTCGCCGCGACGAAGCCGGTTCCGACGGCCAGCACCACCACCGCACGGCTGCCTCGATCGGCTCGGCTCGCGTCGGCGCGCACCACCCGTGACTGGCGCGCTTCCACGAGCGCCCAGACCACACCGAGGGCGATCAGTATCGCGCGGGCGACCCCCGACAGCTGCACCCGCCGACCTTACTGCGCACACCACGCGCAGGCCACGACCCGGACCGCAGCCCACGCGACCGGCAGCCGACGCTCATCCCTGACCGAGCCGGTCCAGCTCCTCGAAGATGGTCAGCTGCAACCCGGCCGGGCCCTGCAGGCGGGAGTTGAGCGAGTGCCACGGCGTGCGCACCGGCTCCGCGATCAGTTCGGCGCCGTTCGCGACCAGCGTGGCGGTGACCTCGGCCGCGTCGCCCACCTGCAACGCGACCCTGATGTGCCCGGCCACGCGGCGGCCCACCTCGACCTCGTCGATGTATGCGGCGTGCGGCGGGTCGGCCAGCTCCAGCGTCGCCCGCCCCGCGTCCAGGATGGTGACCCGGCCGCCGGGGGAGGTGAACGCGCCCAGCTCGTCCATGCCGAGCACGTCGCGGTAGAACCGCAGCGCCTGGTCGTAGTCGGGTGCCGTGACGACCAGCCGCAGCTCGCGAACCATGAGTTGTCTCCCTCGCTTGTGTCCGTCCAGGCCAACCCGCGAGCCGGGAGGTTTATGCCGGGACCATGAGCGCTTCGTGGGCAGGTATCGACGGGCTTGACAGAACTGCCGGGGCGGACGAACCTCGGCGGGAGAGCGCTCTCTGCACCATCGCGTCGCGGAAACAGCCCCTCCGCGCCGCGCATCCCGTCCGTCCAACAGGGAGTATTCATGCCAACGCTCGTGCGGTCCGCGGCTCGCCACCGCGCCCCCGCCCCTCTCCTCGCCGTCGCAGCCGCGCTCGTGGTGCTGCTGGCCGGCTACCTCGTGACCGTCACCGGGTCCGGCGCGCACGCCGCCGACCCGCTGATCACGCCCCACTGCGGCGCGTCCGCCTCGTCCGCCGAGAACGCGGGCACGCCCGCGAGCGCGGCGTTCGACGGCAACACCGGCACGCGCTGGTCGAGCGCGTTCAGCGACCCGCAGTGGCTCCAGGTCGACCTGTGCGCCACCGCCACCGTCAGCCAGGTCGTGCTCAACTGGGAGGCGGCCTCGGCGCGCGCCTTCCAGATCCAGCTGGCGAGTTCGGCCGCCGGGCCCTGGACCACGGTCTACAGCACCACCACCGGCCCCGGTGGCGTGCAGACCCTTGCCGTCGCCGGCACCGGCCGCTACCTGCGCCTGTACGCCACGGCCCGCAACACCGCCTACGGCTATTCACTGTGGGAGCTCGGGGTGTACGGCGTCGTCGGCGGCACCGGCGGCTGCGGCACGGCCAACGCCGCGCTGAACCGGCCCGCGACCGCGTCGTCGGCGGAGAACGCCGCCATGTCCGCTGCCGCGGCGTTCGACGGCAACACCGGCACCCGCTGGTCGAGCGCGTTCAGTGATCCGCAGTGGATCCAGGTCGACCTCGGCTCGGCCCAGCCGGTCTGCCAGGTGGTGCTGAACTGGGAGGCGGCCTCGGCGCGCGCGTTCCAGATCCAGGTGGCCGCCGCCACCTCCGGCCCGTGGACGAACCTCTACTCGACCACGACCGGCGCCGGCGGCACCCAGACGCTCAACGTCAACGGCACCGGCCGGTACGTACGTATGAACGGCACCGCCCGCAACACCGCCTACGGCTACTCGCTGTGGGAGTTCGCGGTGCGGCTCGGCAGCGGCGCGACCAGCCCCAGCCCGGTGCCGCCGAGCAGCTCGCCCTCACCGAACCCGGGCGGCTTCTGGGGCGACACCGGCACCATCCCGCCCGCGCAGAACGTGGTCATGCTCAAGATCCTCAACCGGACCAACGGGCGCTACCCGGACAGCCAGGTCTACTGGAGCTACAACGGCGTCGCCCGGTCCATCGCCGAGCAGCCGTACTTCGACATGCCGGTCAACACCGCCGGGCGCATGTACTTCTACCTCGGCTCGCCGACCGGCCAGTACTGGGACTTCATCGAGTTCACGGTCGGGCCGTCGCAGTTCAACGGCAACACCACCCGCGTGGACGCGTTCGGGCTCAAGCTCGCCATGCGGCTGGTCTCCAACAGCGGCTACGACGTCGCGGTCGGCGAGGACCAGGCCACGTTCGCCGAGGACCGGGCGGTCACGTTCCAGCGGTTCGTCGACGCCATGCCGGCCGAGTTCAAGCACCTCGGGCAGGTGCAGGCCCCGTACCGGATCCCGACGCCCGGTAGCGACCCGGCGTTCCGGACCGGCGGCCAGTACGCCAACTACCTGAGCGGGTATGCCGCGTCGGTCGGTGTCACGGCGAGCACCTCGGACATCACCGGGTGCGCGGGGGTGCTGGCCAACGACCCGGCCATGTGCTCGGCGCTCAACCGGCACGTGGCGCACCTGCCGCGGGCGCAGTGGTCCACGCCCAGCCTGTTCTACCAGGCCGCCCCGGCGAACTTCTACTCGAAGTTCTGGCACGACAACGCCATCAACAAGCTGTCGTACGGCTTCCCGTACGACGACTACGCCGACCAGTCCTCGTTCGTCTCCGCCGGCAACCCGAAGTACCTGCTCGTCGCGGTGGGCTGGTAAGTCTCCGCCCGGTCGTGGCTCCGCCGCACCTCGGCGGAGCCACGA